>NZ_JAEQCX010000065.1:0-40114 GCF_020738035.1 Microcoleus sp. PH2017_28_MFU_U_A | reverse complement strand
ACTCCCACTCCCACACCAACTCCGGCGCCGACACCAACACCCGCGCCGACTCCCACTCCCACACCAACTCCGGCGCCGACACCAACACCCGCGCCGACTCCCACTCCCACCTCCGATGCTTGCGTGCTTGATAGCCTCAAGGCCCCGCAACTTGACCCTGCTACCATTACCCCCAACCCCGTCGAAAAAACTGTCAATGGGGGTAACAATGCCGATTTCATCATGGGCAGCAGCATCCCCGAGTCGATTAACGGACTGGGTGGCAACGACACTATCTACGGACTTGGCGGCAATGACAACATTGACGGCGGTGCAGATAACGACTTGCTCTTCGGCAATGACGGCACTGATTTCATCCAAGGTGGCGCTGGCAACGATACCATCAGTGGTGGCAAAGATAATGACACTATTCTTGGCGCCGATGGTAATGACTTCTTAATGGGAGATTTGGGCAAAGATACTGTTGCCGGCGGAGGAGGCAACGACACCATTTTTGGTGGCAAAGATGACGATATCTTGCTCGGTGAAGATGGCGACGACAACCTGTTAGGCAACTTAGGAAATGACACAATTAATGCTGGCAACGGCAACGATCTTGTGTTTGGTAATGAAGGTACAGACTTGCTGTTTGGTGGAGCAGGAAATGACACGATTTACGCCGGCAAAGACAACGACAGTCTCGATGGCGGTATTGGCAACGACTTCCTGCTCGGCAACAATGAAAACGATGTCCTCTGCGGTGACGCCGGTAACGATACGCTTTTCGGCGGTAAGGGTAACGATCTCCTTGCTGGCGGTGCTGGTTCCGACTAAATCAAAGTTTGGGTAGTGACATCATTACTGATTTCCGCAAGGGCGAGGATTTAATTGGGTTGGCTCCCGGTTTGAGTTTCAATCAACTCAGCATTGCGTCTAGCAGCAATCAAACTTTGATTAGCGTGACGGGTACCAATCAATTGTTAGCGAAGCTTAACGGTGTACCCGGTACTCTCAGCGCTGGCGATTTCACTCAGGTAACAATCTAACTGCCTCTGGTAGGGTGCGCGACGCGCACCTTACTATCGGCAAAACATCGGGTAGGGTGCCCGGCGGGCTGAATGTTTTGACTAAAGACTGAGGATTTCCTCCCGCTGGGTACCCTACTGTTAGTTACTGGAATTTCGGATTTTTTGGGAACTTTTCGCGATCGGCAAATACCTCAAATTGACAGACCTTGAGAGCAGATTTTAGGGTTTTAGGTCAATCAGTAATTTGGAACCGCAGCAGCTCTTCTCTGGATTGACATTACATCCTCTGCGGTTAATTGAAATCGGGTGAATCTAGTTTTTGAAGAGGGCGAAGCATGACCGCATATAAGTTATTAGTTATAATCTCATATTCACGGAGGTCATGCTTCGCCCCTACACAGATATTTGCGAAACCCAGATGCACCCATTGAAATCAAAGCAATCGCCACATAGCAATAATTCTGTCTGAATGTATTTTTCTGATTTAAATCATGGAGAAAAACCAGAAATTCTCTTGATTCTAGTTCCCCCATGCTTTCACGAAGTTTTTTAGCAATCCGGGGGTTTTCAGAATGTATATTTTACCAGAAATAATTGGCTGAAAGTCTCTACATTTGAGGAAGCAATTAAAGTCAGACTATTCATTAATCCAATCCTCTTCATTATAGGTAGAGGTCGCTCTCAAACTGTCAACTGTCAACTGTCAACTAAGAGGGCTCTCACGGGGGCACTGCCCCTACAACTGTCAACTGTCAACTGTCAACTGTCAACTGTTGAAGGACTTCAAGGTCATTTACCAGCAAATAGTAAACATCATCATCGGGTATGAAAAATGAACTCAACTTTTACCAGTATTGATTCACAGTCTGTTCTCGGCAATTCTCGTCCTAAATCTCTTGTCTTCATTGACTCG
The DNA here is from genome assembly GCF_020738035.1 of Microcoleus sp. PH2017_28_MFU_U_A. Classification (NCBI taxonomy): domain Bacteria; kingdom Bacillati; phylum Cyanobacteriota; class Cyanophyceae; order Oscillatoriales; family Microcoleaceae; genus Microcoleus; species Microcoleus sp. PH2017_28_MFU_U_A. Next base: position 38,194 of record NZ_JAEQCX010000065.1, on the reverse strand, counting down.
GACTTAGATGACTATCAAACTTTGGCGGGCGGCGCGATCGCAAATTCTGAGACAATCATTTTAGATAAAAATAGCAACGGAGTCGAGCAAATTACTGCGAAACTGCAAACCATTGCTGCTGCGGGGGGAACTGTAGACCAAGTTCACATTTTTTCTCACGGGAATTCTGGCAGTTTGCAGCTAGGTTCGGCGACGCTGAATTCGGATAATTTGCCGCAGTATGCAAGCCAGTTGGAAGGGTGGCGCACGGCATTGAGCGATCGCGCTGATATCATGCTTTACGGTTGCGATGTGGCGGCGGGTGATGGGGCTAATTTTGTCGATCGCCTTTCGGAGTTAACCGGGGCTGATATTGCGGCATCTAGCGATCGCACTGGCCGCGGTGGTAACTGGAATTTGGAGTTTACCAAGGGTGATATTGAAGCACCCCTTGCCTTGACTCCAGAAGCAATGGCGGATTACCAAGGGACTTTAGCCACTGTTACCGTTACCAACACTAATGATAGCGGGGCCGGTTCATTGAGAAGCGCGATCGCCTCCGCAGCAGCCGGCGATATTATTCAATTTGCCTCCTCTCTGGCCAATCAAAAAATTACCCTCACTTCCGGTCAACTTGTCATCAACAAAAACTTGACAATTGATGCAAGTGCTGCTAGCAATTTAACCATCAGTGGCAACAACACTTCGCGGGTAATCCTCACCGAAGGTTCCACCAATGTTACTCTAAAAAACCTGATTGTTGCCGACGGCAAAGTTTCGGGAACCGATCCGAATAATGAGGCGACTAGCAGCGGCGGCGGCATTCAAACTGGCGGTAACAGCACTTTAACTTTAGAAAATTGCCAAGTCAACAATAATGTTGCCGGTTTCGGCGGTGGCGTTTACACGGGTTTCCGCAGCACCACAACAGTAATTAACAGCAAGTTTAGCGGCAATGACGGTTCTTTGGCTAGCAATACCGAACGCGGCGGCGGGGCGATCGCCACTAAAAGCGGCGGTGTTCTGAATATCAGAGATAGCGAATTTACCAACAACAAAGGCAGCTATGGCGGGGCTGTGAATAACCTGTTGGGCAGCATGACGATCGAAAACTCGAAATTCACTGGCAACCGCACAGATAAAGGCGTTGGCGGGGCAGTTTACGTCGATGGCGCTAATGCTTCTGGCCCCAATGCAACACCAGGCCCTACTCCTGGCAACATTATCATCCGAGGCAGCACTTTTGACGGCAATATCGGGACAGGAGAAGGAGGTGGAGCCTTTTTGTTTGGTTATAACCAAGACAAAGTAGTTTTGGAAAATAGCACTTTTATTAACAACAAGGCTATCAAAAATGCAGCGGGTCAGGGAGGTTCTGGTGGTGGAGTTCGCCACGGAAATGTAGATTTGACAGTGACAAATACCACCTTTGCAAACAACACAGCCGATGATAACGGTGGTGGCTTGTGGCTGGGAGAAGAGGGTAATATCAACATTGTCAATAGTACATTTTCCGGCAACACGGCTGCTAAACAAGGCGGCGGAATAGTTGTCGGTAACAAAGATGCCTTTTCGACTAACATCGTCAATTCGACTTTTGCCAAGAACACCGCTGGAGAGTTTTCGGGAGGTATTGCAACTTTTGGAAATCAGCCAATTACTGTCAAGAATTCGATTTTTGATAGCAACACGGCTGGCAATCCTTTTAAAGTTAAATTCCAAACTGGAAGAGAACTAATTGATGGCGGGAATAATCTTCAGTTTCCCGCTAAACTTACGACAGGCGATCCTAACGACAATAACGCTACGGCAAAGGTGACGATCGCAGATCCGAAACTCGGCCCTTTGCAAAATATTAACGGCGCTTTCGTGCTGCCCCTGCTAGCCGGAAGCCCCGCCATTGACACAGGTACAGGTGCAGGCGCGCCAGCTAAGGATCAGCGCGGTGTGACTCGCCCCCAAGATGGTGATGGTAACGGCAGTGCGATCGTCGATATCGGCGCTTTTGAATTCACAACGACAGCCACGCCGACTCCGACACCAACTCCTACACCAACTCCGACACCTACACCCGCCCCAACTCCGACACCCGCCCCAACTCCGACACCCGCACCAACTCCGACTCCGACACCCACACCCGCCCCAACTCCGACACCCGCACCAACTCCGACTCCGACACCCACACCTGCGCCCACGCCGACACCGGCACCAACTCCGACTCCGATACCGGGCACAGATAATTGTTTGCTCGATCGAGTCAGCGCCCCGGAATTAAACTCTGCTACCATCACCCCCAACCCCGTCCAAAACACTCTCAATGGCGGTAACAATGCCGATTTCATGATGGGTAGCAGCATCCCCGAGTCGATTAACGGGCTGGGCGGCAACGACACTATCTACGGACTTGGCGACAATGACAACATTGACGGCGGTGCAGATAACGACTTGCTCTTCGGCAATGACGGCACTGATTTCATCCAAGGTGGGGCTGGCAACGATACCATCAGTGGTGGCAAAGATAATGACACTATTGTTGGCGGCGATGGTAATGACTTCTTAATGGGAGATTTGGGCAAAGATACTGTTGCCGGCGGTATCGGTAACGACACCATTTTTGGCGGCAAAGATGACGATATCTTGCTCGGTGAAGATGGCGATGACAACCTGTTAGGCAACTTAGGAAATGACACAATTAATGCTGGCAACGGCAACGATCTTGTGTTTGGTAATGAAGGTACAGACTTGCTGTTTGGTGGGGCAGGAAATGACACGGTTTATGCCGGCAAAGAAAACGACAGTCTCGATGGCGGTATTGGCAACGACTTCCTGGTTGGTAACGATGAAAACGATCTTCTCTGCGGCGATACTGGTAACGATACGCTTTTCGGCGGTAAGGGTAACGATCTCCTTGCTGGCGGTGCTGGTTCCGATTTCCTTTCCGCTAAATCAAAGTTTGGGTAGTGACATCATTACTGATTTCCGCAAGGGCGAGGATTTAATTGGGTTGGCTCCCGGTTTGAGTTTCAATCAACTCAGCATTACATCTAGCAACAATCAAGCCTTGATTAGCGTCACAGGTAGCAATCAGTTGTTAGCGAAGCTTAACGGTGTTGCTGCGAATGCTCTCACCGCTACCGATTTTATCACTCTGTAGTTACCTCTTTTGTGCAGCAGTGCGATCGACAGTTAAAACCCCTGACAGTTGACAGTTAATAGTCTAAGATATTGTAGGGTGCGTCAGCGATTAGCCTAATTTTCAGGTAGTCCGCCATCCGTGCCTGACGCACCCTACTACTACTTTATTCCTTCGATTGCCAGGACTAAAGTCCTCACTACAAACTCATTCTATCGACAATGATATGAATTGTTAATTGTCAATTTTTCAATATTAAAAAATAAAAATAATTTGCAGATCCACTTCTGAATTTTCCCGGACTATTTCAATGCGATCGATAAACTCTCGAAAATAAAACCTGCGTTCCGATTCCGACAAATCCAGCCAAAATTGGGGAAGAGAAACAGTTTGAGCAGTTTCTCGCAAATTTACGGGGGGCATTTTCGCTAATTTACTTTGCAGTTCTGCAACTTCTGTGCGGATTTTATACGATCGCAAATCTGCCGTTTCTGCGTCCAAAATGCCGCTTTCAATCAGGGCGGGAAGTTGTTCTATAATTTTTTGTTTAGATGCGATTGCCCCGGCAATTCCGGCTTTGATTCCTTGGATGTCCGGCATTTGCAACTGGGCGATCGCATCGGGCAAATCGCGACAAATCCTTGCTATGGTTAATTGCAACACTTCTTCGTAGGAAATGCCGCTGCATTTAGGCTGTTGGGAACAGTTAATCGGTCGCAAATAAAGGTATTCTTTATCTTTGCGGTAGGCTGTGACTTTCGCAACTGTCATGGACGATTTGCACTCGGCGCAAATTGCTAAACCTGCGAGGGAACGCGGGGCGCTGGCGCTGCGGGGAGCAAGGCGACTGTTACGCCGCAGCAATCTGTCTACTTGGGCGGCTTCTTCTCTGGAAATAATCGGGACGTGGGTGTTAGAAATTACTTCACCGTTTTGATATTCTAAATCGCCTCGGTAGGCGGGATTTGTCAGCCAGCGGCGGCCTGTGCTGACGGAGATTTTTTTGTTGTATTTCTTTGCTAAATGGCGCACGGAACCGCGCAGGGAACCGTAGATGAGAAAGTGTTCAAAAAAGTCTTTGACGGCGGGGGAGGCGGTTTTGTCGATCGCATATTTGTCTTTGCCGCGCCGATAGCCGTAGGGGGCTTTTCCGGGTGGAGGAAGGGATTTGATGCGGTTGCGGGCGTGTCCTTTGCGAATGCTGCGGCTGTGTTGGCTGCGCTGGAGTTCGGCGAGGAGTTTGAGCAAGTTGGCTCTATTTTCTGTTTGTTTTTCGTCTGTGACAATTAGTTGGATGCCGAGGTTTTCTAGTTGTTCGAGGTGGGCGCACACTTGCTGTACTGTGTCGCCGAGTTCTTCAAATCGCTGAATTAACAGGTATTTGACTGGTTCGGTTTGGCAGTCTTTTAGCAGTTGCTGGAGTTGCTGGCGCCCTCCTAAGTCTTGGTATGTGCGATCGACCTCTTGGCCCCAAATTTCGGCTGCTGGTGCGGCTTCTAGCAGCGGTTCGGTGTAAGAGTAGGCGATGATTTTCATCTGTTACTCGCTGAGTTCAATGATATTCCCGTCTGGATCTTGGGTAAATAATGCCGATCGACCTGACGCGCTCATTTGTACGGGGCAATTGTGAGCGATTAATTGCTCTTTGGCTGCCTCTAAGTTAGCCACAGCAAACGCTAGATGTCGATTGCGCCCCAATTTCTCATGGTCTACGGCATCTGGTATAATTGTTGCCGCTAGAATTAGGTGTATCTGGAAGTTACCGATTTGATACCAGATTCCGGAAAATTTTAATTCGCGATCGATTTTTTGCAGTCCTAATACATTGCTGTAAAAGTGTTGGGATTTTTCGAGGTTGGAAACGAGCAGGGCGCTGTGGAGGGCTTGATTAATTTGCATTTTTGTTTGGTATTTTATTTTTATTTTTATTTTAACCGCTGATGAACGCTGATTTGTTGATGTTGGTAGAATTTTTGATAGGATAACATTATTAGTCCCCCTTAATACCGTCACAAAAATTCATAAACTGTAGCTAGAGCTTTTAAAACGTAATTCCGTCCGTTGAAGATACCTATCTATTGTAGCATTTCTATTGAGCTGAGGTACTCTCGGCAGTTAATTAACAATTCCTCAATTCCCCAATCTCAAAGCAAAAAATGGAAGGGTGCATCTCAATGCAAGCGAATATATCCGTAGGGGCGAAGCATGACCGCAGTCAATATGAGATTATAACTAATAATTTATATGCGGTCATGCTTCGCCCTCTTCAAAAGTGAGATGCACCCTAAAATCTCAAATCTGAACCTGTACCTCATCTATCTGAGAAAAGCTATATGGCCTCAACTCTTTGGCAATTTCGCCTCCGCACCGCCCTCGTAGTTCCCTTTGTCCTGCAAATCGTTGCAGCCGTTGGCTTAGTCGGTTATCTTTCCTTCCGCAACGGACAACAAGCGGTAACGCATTTGGCTAACCAGTTAATGACTCAGGTGAGCGATCGCACTTATCGGCACTTAGATGATTATCTCTTAACTCCCCATCAAATTAATCAAATCAATATCGATGCGATCGAAACCAGATTGCTCGACATAAATAACTTAGATATTGCGGGACTTTATTTTTGGAAACAGGTGCAAGCATTCGATAATCTTGGCTTCATTTCCTATGGACTTTCAGATGGACGCTTCATTGGTGCTGGGCCAGTAAGACCGGGAGAAGGCATCAGCATTGCCGAAGTTTCAGCAAGGACAAACTGGAAAATTAACGCCCATTTAACCGACCGCCAGGGCAATCGAATTAAGGTAACACAGGTTGCTCCTTACGATACCGTGAAATTAGAATGGTACACTCAGGCAGCTCAAGCCGGGAAACCTATCTGGACTTCTGTTTATTCGCTAGATGAGCTTAACTTTATTGCTGTAGGGGCAATGCGTCCCATGTATGCCAAGGGCAAGCTAATCGGAGTGATCGGGGTCGATTTACAACTATCCAATATTACTACATTTCTGCACAACTTAAACTTTAGCAAATCCGGGCGAATTTTCATCATGGAACGAGACGGACAATTGATTGGAAATTCTGGCCCACAACCCTCTTTTATCAAGGTAAATAATCAAGTCAAACGCTTTAGCGCTCTCAACATCTCCGATCCTGCGATCCAAGCTGCTACTAAAGCGTTGCAAGAACGGTTCGGTAGCTTTAAAAATATTAAAAATAGCCAAAAAATTAATATTAAAATTAAAGGTGAAAATTACTTTGTCCTCGTTGCTCCGTGGAAAGACAAGTTTGGGTTGGACTGGCCGATCGTAACGGTGGTTCCAGAATCTGATTTCATGGATAAAATTAATGCCAATACCCGCACCACAATTCTATTGTGTGCGATCGCATTTACTGTGGCAACGGCAATTGGAATTTTCACAGCCCGCTGGATTGCTAGCCCCATTGAAGCCATCACCCAAGCTTCGGAAGACATGGCTAACGGCGCTCTCGACAGACAGGTAAAAACTAGCTCCCTCATGGAACTAAAAAAACTTGCCAACTCCTTTAACAGCATGGCAGGACAACTCAAAGAATCCTTTGAAACTCTAGAAGATAAAGTTACAGAACGCACCACTGAACTCGCCACAGCTAACGCCGAAATTGTGACGCTCAATCACCGACTAAAAGCCGAAAATATGCGGATGAGTGCCGAACTATACATCCTCAAACAAATGCAGCAGTTGATTTTGCCTAAACACCAAGAAATGGAGGCAATTGAAGACTTAGATATTGCCGGATTCATGGAACCAGCCGATGAAGTAGGTGGCGATTATTACGATATTCTCCAGACTGAAGGTGTGGTGACTATTGGCATCGGCGATGTCACCGGACATGGCTTAGAAAGCGGTATTTTGATGGTAATGACTCAAGCGGTTGTCCGCACTCTTCACGAAATGCCCGAATTAAATCCGGTGCGCTTTTTAGATATTCTTAATCGCACTATTTATCTAAATATTCAGCGCATGAATTCAGATAAGAATTTGACGCTTGCTATCCTCAATTATGCCAATGGCAAAATCTGCATCAGTGGCCAGCATGAGGAAACTATTGTCGTTAGAAAAAGCGGTCAAATCGAGCGGATAGATACAATGGATTTGGGATTCCCGATTGGTTTAGACGAAAACATTTCAGAGTTGATTGACCAGGTTGTAGTAGAGTTAGAACCGGGGGACGGGGTGGTGCTATATACCGATGGCATTCCCGAAGCCAGAAATATCAACAAAAAATTCTACGGAATTGAAAGACTCTGTGAAGTGGTTTCGATTAATTGGCATAAAAGCGCCGAACAAATTAAGCAATCAGCCATTGAAGATTTGCGGGGATTTATTGGAGAACAAAAGGTTTTTGATGACATTACCTTGGTGGTTCTCAAGAAAAAGGATTAAGTCCTGTCTATCCCATAGAGTGTTCTGGATACAATGTTGGCAATCTGAAAATGACACCAAATAGTCCCGATCGCCATTTATGTTTCATCGTTCAAGCCCAACATACTCGATCGCTATTATTGTATCCTTTCCGACAAAACAAATAGCGATGCACTAATAAATTTGTAGGGAATTCAACCAACAGGAAGCTGGATATCCCAGATGTGACTGGAACAGGCTCCCGCTTCCCGGAAGCAAGCGCTTCAAAGATTTTTAACAAAATTCATGAGACGTGCGATGGTTAGCGCTCGACATATCATTATTTTTTGTCAAATCTTCCCGAAATCTTGGGAGCAGTAGTAAACTAATAAATAATGAACACAAACAAGTTTGATAGTGCTTAAACATAACTTACGCGCAGGCAGCCAGAAACCGGGTTTTTTTACTACAATACAGAGGTTGTAGCCAGCGGATTAGGTAAAAAACCCGGTTATGAAGGTCGGAGTGCGTAAGTCCTCTTAAACCAAAAGCTGACTAGGATTTAGCAACTATGACCCCGATCTCAATTCCCGGCTACCGCATGAGCGAACAACTCTACTCCGGCACCCGAACCTTGGTTTATCGAGGTTTTTCGGAATCAGACAATCGACCAGTAGTCATCAAATTGCTCAAGTCTGAGTATCCGACTTTCACCGAACTGGTGCAGTTTCGCAATCAGTACACCATTGCCAAAAATATTGATAATTCCGGTATAGTCAAACATTTAAGTCTGGAAACATATCGTAACGGTTTTGCTTTAGTAATGGAGGACTTTGGCGGTATTTCTCTGGCTGAATACATCACCAACGATGCTTTTGGAGTCCAGGGTAAATTCACCAATCGCCTAGCCATCTTTTTGCAAATAGCCATTCAAATTTGCTCGACATTAGAAATAATATATCGCAGCGGCATTATTCACAAGGATATCAAACCACAGAATATTATAATCAACCCTACAACCAAAGAAATCAAACTTATAGATTTTAGCATCTCATCGTTTTTGCCTAAGGAAAATCAAGAAATCAAAAACCCCAATATCTTGGAAGGGACATTAGCTTATATGTCTCCCGAACAAACTGGCAGAATGAATCGTGGGATTGACTACCGCACCGATTTTTACTCGCTAGGAGTAACTTTTTATGAACTGTTGACAGGACAATTGCCATTCCAATCTAAGGAGCAGATTGAGTTGGTTCACTGTCACATTGCTCGCCATCCAATTCCCCCGATCGCCCTAAATCCTGCCATCCCCCAAGTATTGAATGACATCGTGCTAAAACTGATGGCTAAAACAGCGGAAGCACGCTATCAAACAGCTTTTGGTATCAAACACGATTTAGAAAAATGCTTAAAAGAATACTCAGATTGTGGCACTATTCAACTGTTTGAATTAGGCAGCAGAGACATTTCCGAATGCTTTGTGATTCCAGAAAAACTTTATGGCAGAGAAAGCGAAGTTTCGAGCCTGTTAGCAGCCTTCGGGCGCGTTGCCTGTCTCCAGGAAAATCCCCCAGCATCCGATTTGGAGGTTTCCTCTTCTAACAGCCGAGAACCGCATAAAATCCCCGGTACAGCTACTACCGAAATCATGCTGGTAACGGGTTTTTCTGGGATTGGCAAAACCGCTGTGATTAACGAAGTTCACAAGCCCATTGTTCAGCAGCGGGGATACTTTATCAAAGGAAAATTTGACCAATTCAAGCGCGATATTCCCTTTTCGGCATGGGTACAAGCTCTGCAAAGTTTTATGCGACAATTGCTGACAGAAAGTGCTGCTCGCGTTCAGCAGTGGCAAGCCCAAATTTTGTCAGCTTTAGGGGATAATGCTCAGGTAATTATTGATGTTATCCCAGAATTAGAACTGCTGATTGGCAAGCAACCTGTTGTACCGGAACTAGAACCAAATTCTGCACTAAATCGCTTCAATCTATTATTTCAAAAGTTCCTTCGTGTCTTTGCTACCAAAAATCACCCCTTAGTCATTTTCTTAGATGATTTGCAATGGGCAGATTCAGGATCTCTGAAATTAATGCAATTGTTGGTGGGCGAATCAGAAGGTCAACATTTGTTGCTAATTGGCGCCTATCGAGATAATGAAGTGTCCAAGGTTCATCCATTAATGCTGACTTTATCAGAGATTCGCAAGCTAGGTGGGGGTTCATCTTCTCTACAAAAACAGGGGAGCGCTCGCTCGGGCACTATAATTAATCAAATTACTCTCGCGCCACTTTCAATATTTGACTTGAATCGTCTGGTTGCTGATGCTTTAAGTTGTGCGATCGACAGAGCTCTTTCCTTGACAGAAATCATTTTCAAAAAAACTAATGGAAATCCTTTTTTTAGCAATCAATTCCTCAAGAAACTCCACGAAGATAAGTTAATCTATTTCGATTTTGCATCCCGATTGCCAGGGGGAGATAGGGGTGGTTGGCAGTGCGATCTTACTAAAATCAGAGAATTGGCAGTCAGCGATGATGTAGTCGAGTTTGTTGCGAATAACTTGCAGAAATTGCCGATCGCTACTCAAGATGTTTTAAAATTAGCTGCTTGTATTGGTAGCCAATTTGATTTAGAAACTTTAGCGCTAGTCTGCGAAAATTCTCAAATAGACACCGCAGCCTCCTTGTGGAAAGCATTGCAAGAAGGCTTAATTTTACCGCAAAGCGAAGTTTACAAATTTTTTGCAGACGATCGGGAGTCTGCACAATTGCCTGTTGCCGATCGTCAATTGCCAAGTTACAAATTTTTGCACGATCGCGTTCAACAAGCCGCCTATTCTTTGATTCCAGACGACGCAAAGCAGTCAACTCACCTGAAAATTGGCAGATTGCTGCTGCACAAGGGCGGGCACGCACCATCCACCGCCCCTACGGAAGAGCGGATATTTGATATTGTCAACCACTTGAACATGGGAGTGGACTTAATTTGCGATCGCACCGAAAGACATCAACTAGCTTCCTTGAATTTAATTGCTGGGCGCAAAGCTAAAAATTCCACAGCTTATGCTGCTGCTGTTGATTACTTAACTACCGGCAGAAATCTGCTACCAGATGATAGCTGGACGAATTTATACGACTTGACGCTCGATCTTTATGTAGAAGCGGTTGCAGCCGAATATTTGAATACCAATTTCGATTTATCGCACCAACTGGCCCAAATAGTTCTATCTCGATCGCACAATCTCCTCGATCAATTCCGAGTTTACGAAGCGCAAATTCAGTCTTATATTGCCCAAAATCAGATGAAATCGGCAGTGGATACTGGATTGCAAGTTCTGGGAATGCTGGGTGTTGCTTTGGAAACACAACTGCCGGCGGTGGTGCAGATACCCGCTTTAGCTAATCTGGCAGAAATCAACGATCGTTATAAAATTGCTGCTTTGAGGGTTTTATGTGCGATCGCATCTGCCGCTTATCTAGCTAGTCCAGAACTTTACCCAGCCGTTGTCTTTACAATGGCACATATTTGCAGCAAATACGGAAACTCTCCACCTGCTAGTTATGCCTATGCTTGTTGCAGCTTAATCTGTCAAACAATCGGAGACATTGAATTAGGCTATCAATACGGTCAACTATCTTTGCAAGTATTAGATAAATTTCCCTCCACAGAATTTGAATCTAAAGTTATAATGGTCTACAATGCTTGCGTGAGACATTGGAAAGAACCTAGTCGAGCGACAATACCGTCTTTGATGTCAGCAGTCCACAGCGGTTTAGAAAGCGGCGATATCGAGTATGCTTGCTATTCTGCTATGTATCTTTGCATCTACAGCTTCTTTAGCGGTGAAGATTTAACATCTGTAGATCTAAAATACGACCAATATCTTGAATTAATGCTCAATTCCAAGCAAGAATATCAGACTTATTATACCCAGATATGGCGACAGCTAACATTAAATTTACAAGGATTAGCTGAGGACAAATGTCGGTTAGTTGGCGATAGTTTTAATGAAGATGAACTGCTGCCTGTTTTGCTAGCAGCCAATAATGTTTCTTCCCTCTTTGGAGTTTATTTTGCTAAATTGGTTGTCAACTATTTGTTTGGCGATCGCGAAAGTGCCGTAGAAAATGCCCAGCTAGCAGAGCAATATGTCGTTGGTGTCGGTTCGCTGATGATGGTACCGCAGCACAACTTTTACCATTCCCTAGCCCTGCTGGCGCTGTATCCCGATGCTGAGCCGATCGCGCGATCGCAATATTTGACCCAAGTGAGAGCCAATCAGGAAAAAATGCAAACCTGGGCATTCCACGCACCGATGAATTACCAACACAAGTACGACTTAGTAGCAGCAGAAATAGCACGAATATTGGGAGACAGGCTCGAAGCCATCGATTTGTACGATCGCGCCATTGCTACCGCCAAACAAAACCAATACCTTCAAGAAGAAGCACTCTTCAGCGAACTTACAGCTAAATTCTACCTGGAATTAGGCAAAGATAAAATTGCCCGCGTCTATCTAACAGACGCTTACTACGCTTATGCTCGCTGGGGTTCCCAGGCAAAAGTCCATGATTTACAACAAAAATATTCCCAATTGCTCGGCCCCATTCTCCAACAAGACAACACTTTTTATACAGGAGAGACAATTGCTGAAACAATTGTGGCAGAGATTACTTCCAGCAGCCAAAATGTTTCCAATTTCCTCGACCTAGAAACAGTAATTAAAGCTTCTCAAGCCATATCGGGAGAAATCAATGTCGAGGAACTGCTATCAACCTTAATCCGAATACTGATCGAAAATGCAGGTGCATCCAAAGGCTCTCTGATCTTAGAAAGGGATAGTAAATTATTGATTGTTGCTAAATGTTTAGACAAACAGTCTTATTTGCCAAATATTCCAGTTTCTCAAAGCCAAGATCTTCCCATCACAGCCATTAACTACGTCTGGCGTACCAGAGAAACCTTGGTAATTAACGATATTGCTGTAGAAAATATCTTTGCAGCAGATCCCTACATTATTCAGCACCAACCCAAATCTGTATTGTGTACTCCCATTGTCAACAAAGGTCAAGCGATCGGCATTCTGTACTTAGAAAACAGTCTCGCCAGCGGTGCATTTACTGCTGATAGATTAGAAGTATTAAAAATCCTATCTTCCCAAGCTGCCATCTCCATTGAAAATGCTCTGCTCTATCAAACTCTAGAAGATAAAGTAGAAGAACGTACTGCCGAACTTGCTCAAGCTAATCAAGCAATTTCTGCCCTCAACCAGCGCCTCAAAAACGAAAATGTTCGGATGAGTGCAGAACTCGATATCATCAAACAAATGCAGCAGTTAATTCTACCAAAGCCAGCGGAATTAGCAGCAATTGCAGAGTTAGATATTGCAGGATTTATGGAAGCAGCCGATGAAGTTGGTGGCGATTACTACGACGTACTTTTTAATGATGGGGTGGTAACGCTCTGCATTGGTGATGTCACCGGACACGGACTAGAAAGTGGTATTTTGATGGTGATGACTCAAACGGCTGTTCGCACTCTCCAGGAAGTTAAAGAACTTGACCCTGTGCGCTTTTTAGATACCCTGAACCGCACTATTTATAAAAATATTCAGCGGATGAACTCGGACAAAAACCTGACGCTAGCTCTCCTCAATTACGCAGACAGCCAAATTAGTATTAGCGGTCAACATGAGGAAACTCTCGTAGTCCGAAAAGGCGGTAAGATTGAACGCATTGACATGATGGATTTAGGATTTCCCATAGGCTTAGATGAGGATATTTCAGATTGGATCGGTCATCTTTTAGTAGACTTAGAGCCGGGGGATGGTGTCGTGCTTTACACTGATGGCATCCCCGAAGCTAGAAATATCCACAAACAATTCTACGGCCTGGAAAGACTCTGTGCTGTGGTTTCTCAAAACTGGCATTTGAGCGCCGAACAAATCAAGCAATCTGCGATCGATGATTTGCGAAAATTCATTGGAGCGCAAAAGGTATTTGATGACATTACTTTGCTAGTATTGAAGCAACAGGGAAATCTTGTGCATAATTTATGATTGACGGTCATCAACCAGGTTTATAACATCGCTGTTTCATTGAGTGGCGAAGCATCGAAGCAGAAGCCGGATTTGCAGAGCCGCCCGTGTAAGTTATAGTAATGAACAGCGAGCGAGTGAAACAATTTTACGTTCCCAGATTCGGGAGTATAAATTATGAACCCCAAAATAAATTTAGCACAATCTACATCTACAGAATCACTCAATACCCAGCTACAGGATTTGATGCAAAAACTTGAGGAAGCCGAAGAGGAAAAAAATAGCTATGAAACTTTAGTAGACATTATCACGGAACACTCCACCGCTCTGGAAAAGCAGATCCGTCATAAAAATAGAGAAATGCAGACTTACATTCACCAGGTAAAAAAGGTGATAGATGCAGCTATTGCTGTGAAAAACAACAGCTTCGAGCCTCAGATATTGTCAGAGGTTGCAGCCCGCAGTGATGCACTCGGAGAACTGGCACAGGTGTTCTCGCATATGGTGCAAACGGTGAAAGCGCGGGAACAGGAATTAGAGAAACTTTTGCAAGCCTACGGACGTTTTGTCCCCGATGAATATCTCCAATTTCTTGGAAAGAAAAGCATTGTAGATTTCCAGCTTGGAGATCGCGTCAGCAAAGAAATGGCAATCATGTTTTCGGATTTGCGTTCGTTTACAACGATGGCGGAGCAAATGACTCCTCAAGAAAACTTCAATTTCATCAATACATACTTACAGCAAATTAGTCCCGAAATTCGCAAGCACAACGGTTTTATTGTCAAGTATATGGGAGATGGACTGATGGCAGTTTTTCCCGACGGCGTTGATGATGCTATTCAGGCGGGAATTATGAAGGTTGAACAGTTGCAAAAATTAAATCAAAGCCGTAAAATAAATGGGGAGATACCGCTGAATATTGGCATCGGTATCCATGTCGGTGATACGATGGTTGCAATTATTGGAGATGCCAATCGGATGCAAGCTGATGCGCTGTCCGATCATGTCAATCTCACGGCTCGTCTGGAAAGTTTAACTAAGTATTATGGCGTCTCTTTATTAATTTCAGGAGATGTGGTAAAACGTTTGAGTCAACCCGAAAAGTATCATATTCGATTTTTGGATCGGGCAATTGTCAAAGGTAGACAAGAAGCCATTACTGTTTGTGAGGTGTTAGATGTTGAAGTAGAACCTGTGCGATCGCTCAAAATTCAAACTTTGCCTATTTTTGACGAAGGTCTAGAACAATATTGTCAGGGAAATTTTGCTAATGCCCAAGATTGTTTTGAACATATAGTAGAGCTAAATCCTGCTGACAAACCCAGCCAAATTTACCTAAGACGCATCCAAGAATTGTTAGAAAAGAGTCTTCCCGCTAACTGGAATGGCGTCTGGAAATTTACCCAGAAGTGACATTGACACATTAACAGGAGGCAGAAAAATAATGACATCTGGAAGTTTACAAACTATGACACAAGTCTTTGGAGAATTCATCGACCAGT
Source organism: Microcoleus sp. PH2017_28_MFU_U_A (assembly GCF_020738035.1). Lineage (NCBI taxonomy): Bacteria > Bacillati > Cyanobacteriota > Cyanophyceae > Oscillatoriales > Microcoleaceae > Microcoleus > Microcoleus sp. PH2017_28_MFU_U_A. The sequence continues at coordinate 23,164 of NZ_JAEQCX010000065.1, read as the reverse complement.
TTCCACCGGAACACGACTCCCTAGAACTTACATTTACGCCAAGTTCTCGCCCCATCAAGCAGCGCTGGCGCAACAATAGGGTATCGGCTCATTTTGTTGCCGATTATTTGTCCAGCTTTCTCCCGGTGGACGAGCAGGATGCTAGCAGCGAGAAACGGATTAAACAAAGTAAGGGAGCTGTGAGCTACATTGCTAATGAACTATTAGAAAATGCCATCAAGTTTACTGATGATAATTGCAATCATAAGGTAAGGTTTGGGATACACTTTATAGGAGAATCTGATGTGACTGCCGTAATTTTTGCCACTAACTATGTGCAGCAACCAGCGGCTAATAAATTGCAGGAATTCATTGCAGAACTGTTTAATTCCGACTCTGATGAACTATATTTACAGCAGCTTGAAAAGAATGCTGAATCTGAAAGTGAAACATCGGGACTGGGATTGCTGACGATGATTAATGACTATTCAGCTAAGATTGGTTGGAAATTTGAGAGGATCTCTGATGGTTCCAATATGCTAGCTATTACGACAATCGTTCAAATTAGCGTTTAATTTCAATTTTTTTAAGATTGACGAATTCACAAATGGATACAAGCCCCCCCCACACTTCTCAGTGGTTAACCCCAAATTTTAGACCGAAGTTGAACCTCCTAAATTGATCTGTGGAGTCAATCTCAAATCGAAAAATGGAAATCGACTGATTCTTTTGTCCCACAATAATTCACTCAGGAAACGACAAAACAATGGATATTCAGGAAATCAAAGGTCAAGACTACTGTATTCAATACGATCCAAAATCGGTGACAGTCTGTTTCCAAGGCGAACTCAGCTTAGATGGAGCGCCAGATTATAAGCCAATCGTCGATCTATTAGATGAGGTAGCTAATCCCGAACCGCCTACTATTACCTTGAACCTAACAAAATTGGATTTTGTTAATAGTTCTGGTATTAATATGCTGTCTAAGTTTGTGATTAGTGTACGGAAAAAGAAAACGATTCAACTTTTGGTAGTGGGTTCACAAGATGTTCCTTGGCAACAGAAATCTCTCAAGAATCTAGAAAAGCTATTGCCAACTTTGAAGTTACAATTGGAGTAGGTGATGTGTAATTTTTAAGCACAATTAATTATTTTCACGGGACGCCCGTGCCACACTTATTTTCACGGGACGCCCGTGCCACAATTTATCATAAATTTGGATGCTTATCAACTGTTTAAGTTTGTTGTACTGGCAGTTCAATGATAAACTCGGTTCCCTTCCCCAATTCGGACTCGCACCTGAGCGTTCCTCGGTGATTTTCTACTAGGATTTTGTAGACAATAGATAATCCTAAACCAGTACCTTTACCGATCGCCTTGGTGGTAAAAAACTGCTCGAACATTCGTTTTTTTACCTCTGCTGTCATTCCCGATCCCGTGTCAGAAATCCTGACTCTGACGCAATCTAGCCCAGCGAGTTCTGTGCGTATCGAAATTCTTAGGGCTGGATCGGGCTGATTTTTTGCTGCCTCGTCCAAAGCATCGATCGCGTTACTAATTAGATTCATAAATACTTGATTTAGTTGTCCGGCATAACACTCTACACCAGGCAATTTTTCATAATTTTTAACTATTTGAATCTCGCGACGGTCTTTTTTAGCATTGAGACGGTTACGCAAAATTAGGATGGTGCTGTCAATACTGTCGTGCAAATCGCACAGGTTCATGTTAGTGTTATCTGTTCGCGAAAAGCTGCCCATGGATTTGACTATTTCGCGAATGCGATCGGAACCCATGTGCATGGAAGACATAACTTTAGGCAAGTCTTCAACTAGAAATTCGAGATCGATGTCTTGGATTTGATCTTTTATTTCGGAACAGGGGTTGGGATAGTGTTCTTGATATAGACGCAGCAGGTTCAGTAAATCTTGGGTATAAATTTCGGCATGGCTCAAGTTGCCGTAAATAAAACTAACTGGGTTATTAATTTCGTGGACGATACTTGCCATTAGGGCTCCCAGGGAAGACATTTTTTCGCTGTGGAGGAGTTGAGCTTGAGTTTGCTTGAGTTCGCGAAGTGCGCGATCGATTTGGGCTGCTTGAGCTTCGGCTTTGGAGGTGGCTGCACAGCTTTCTTGATAGAGTTCAACCTGTTTGAGGTCGATTTCAAATTGTTCGATTTCGCTTTCTTGCTGGTACTGACTCACGACGGCATCGAAAGCTGCTAGCAATTCGCCACCGGCAGCTTCGATAATGTACTGTAGATGGGGATTCTCCTGCCTGAGTTCGGTGTCTGGAACTTGCACTAATGCTTTTATGCGATCGATATATTCGCGCAGTTGCTTGTCTAGATACAGCGGCGCCTCAAAATACATCGCTTTGACGGTGGGTGAAGGGGGACTCGCCAAGTTGATGCTGCTGTCAGTATGAATTAAATCGTGGTGAGATTTTTCCATAAGCTCGATCGCCTCTAACAAATTTCCGCGCAGTTTGGCTCTTTCTGGCGCATTCCCAGAGCCAACTAACCTCATGCAAAAAAATGCCGATCGCTGGGAAAGCATTCGCTGGCGGCCGCTGATGTTAATTACCGCTGCACTAACTTTTCTGGCTGTCGTAATTTCTTCCAGATTAAAGTAGTTTCTCAGTGCCGCCATTCGTAATACTCCAGAATCAACTAAATGTTTGTAGCTCGTGCTGATACAAGATTGTATAACCATAAAAAAAATTGTACAATACAGCAAGTAATATATGCTGTCTTTACTATTAAAGTAGTATACTTTAATACAATTATTTTTTATTGCTTGCTTGTAGCAGAAGAAAGAAGGAAAAAGAAGGAAAAAGAACAAGAATAAGCAATCAACTGCATGGGGAAAAGGCTATTCAGAGTGTTCTAACCGTCGAACGTGCCATATCATAATTTTCTAGAATTTCGCTTGTTGCAAAGGTTTTCTTAATTATCCAAAAATTTACTAATCAATTTTGCGATAATTTGAGCTTGAGTTTGCGGCAACCCGTGAGTGGCGTTGGGAATAATTGCTAACTCAGCTCCCGGTATCTCATTGGCGTAGGTTTGACAGTGCCATAGAGGAATTGTTTCGTCGCTATCTGCTGCAATGACTAAGGTAGGAATTTGCAATTTGTGAATTTCTTTTTCTACTGTGTCAACGGCGTCTTCTGGTCGCATCCGGCTCATTAAAAATGACCTTGCTACTGGTTGATACATTAGCTCCCTGCGCCACCCGGAAATTTCTTGCAATTTCTCACTTTTCCCCGCTAATCTAGCAAAAGGTTTTGCTAGCTGCAAGGCCCAATCAACGGCGGGTGTTTCCCACAGCAATGGTCGCAAAGCATCGTACTGACCGCAAAAACTGTCGTCCCGGATTCCCGCAGGTGCTGCTAACACTAAACTGCTGACAGATTTGGGATATTTTAGGGCGTATGCAGATGCTACCCAACCGCCAAAAGAATGTCCGATGATGCCGCATGGTTCGATGTTTAGTTGTTGTACAACTTGCCGCACAAAAGCAACTTCTACAGCTACGTCGTATTGGATTTGTGGTTTGCTGGATTCTCCAAAACCTAACATATCTAAACTGATGCACCGAAATTGAGATTGCAATAATTCAATTAAGGGTAGCCAGCAAGTCTTTTCTCCGAAAAAACCGTGAAGCAGCAATAAGGTTGGGCCGCTCCCGATGTCGAGGTAGGTGGCTGTTTGGCTGTGGCTATTGACAAATGTACTTAATATGTGCTTGTGTGCTACTGCTTGAGACTGCATGGGCGATCGACTCCTGATCAGAAGGAAGAAGGAAGAAGGAAGAGGGAAGAAGGAAGAGGGAAGAGGGAAGAGGGAAGAGGGAAGAGGGAAGAAGGAAGAAGGAAGAGGGAACAGTGCCCTTCGGCTTCGCTCTAGGTAAAAAGAGGGAAGAGGGAAGAAGGAAGAGGGCTTTTTTTATTGTCGTGAGAGAAGGAAGAAGATATACACGGCAGGCTTGAGCGCGATCGGCATTTTACTTTTAATGAGGTGGATTTACTTAATTTAAGCAATACTTGTAAATAATTGTAACAAAAGAGCAGTCCAAAGGTTAAACTTCATTACAGAGTACAGAATTAGAAATAGAGCGTGATAGTCTCTATTATTATTTCAAAAATACTGCAAACTCAAAGCAGGAGAACACTTTGAACTCTACTTTAAAACGTTACCCGGCTTGCTCCCTGCGCGAAGATGTCAGTGAGTACGTAGCACACCTACAGCTTCACATGACTTTACAAGCTCGAAATTTGCTCCCTACGATTACTACTGCTAAGGACAGCCGCGAACAACTGTTGCAGCAGACTCAGGCTCATTTTGAGAAGCGTGTTTCTCGCCAATCTCTTTAAAGAATTTTTCGGTTTCCCAATTGTTACGATCGCCCGCGATCGATTTTCCCCCAAGTTTTCAGGGCATCCCAGAAACCCGGTATCTTCAAAAATATCGGGTTTCTTTTCGCGGAATAGGCAGGAGACGCGGTTTTGGGTAAGATGCGTTGAGTATGCTTTAGTTTTATGTTTATGCGAATTCCGATTATTGCATTTTTGAGTTTGGCGGCGGTGGCTGGTGGGGAATTGGCGGCGCGGGCGATCGATGCGACAGTCGTACCGAGTGAGGTGGAGGTTAGAGAAGGAAGCGGAGAAGTTGACAGGCGAGACGCCTATTCCACAAGGGCGCAGAGGGAGGAGGATGAGGTAATTGGTGATAACTTAACGTCAAACCCACCGTCTCTCTTGTTTGTAGCCGAGTTTCGATCCCCCCTAACCCCCCTTAATCAGGGGGGGACAAGAGATATTCTCAAAGTCCCCCTTAATCAGGGGGGGACAAGAGATATTCTCAAAGTCCCCCTTATTAAGGGGGATTTAGGGGGATCTAGACTCGACTACAAGCGACATTTATTATCGGTTTCAGTCTTAAGTTCTCATCAATCGGATGAGGTGAGTGCAATTGTGCGGGATTTGCCAACATCTGATGAGATTGCTGTTGCTCCTGAAGTTCGATCGCCCTCAGCCCAGGACGATCGCCATAAAGATTTTACATCTCTGTTACCAACTGCGGGGACGATCGCCACCAAAGCCGAAATCCCGGAAGCAGTCAACGGCAACGCGCAACAGCTAGGCGGTACTCTACCAATCAGTCAAGGGAGAAATGTTGAGGGCGTTTACGTTGCAGAGGTGAAAATTCGCTTTGTTAATTCCCGAGGCGAAGCTGTTGATAAAAAAGGGAATCCGATTAAGGGGAGAATTTCGGAAGATTTTATCCGAGGCGAGCTCAAACTTAAGGCGGGGGATAATTACAGCCAGCAAGTTGTACAACTCGATTTACAACAGTTGCAACAGTTGGGATTGTTTGACAAGGTGACGGTTTCTACTGAAGAAGTTGGGACGGATATTAATGTAATTTACAATGTCGAAGAGCGATCGGCTCGTTCTGTTGGGGCGAGTGTCACTTTGAGTGATGATGTTGGTGTGGCTGTTCCTCTTTCCTATGTCGATCGTACATTCGGCACAAACGGCCAGCGGTTGTCGGTGGAAATTCAGCCCAGCCTCCGAGGTGTGGAGTACGATGTGCGGTTTGTCAGCCCTTACGTTGCGGCAGATGACCGTTTGGGATACAGTGTGAGAGCTTTTGGCGATCGCAGAATCTCGGAAATTTTCAACAAGGATATTAATTTGCCCAATGGCGATCGAGTTCGAGAAATTCGGATGGGCGGAAATCTCGCTGTTACGCGGCCTTTGGGCGATTGGCGGGGAACTTTGGGACTGAATTATACCAATATCAGCACGCGCGATCGCAATTTAAATCTTGCCCGCCGGGACGTACTCGGCAATCCTCTCACATTCAGCGGTGCGGGTGTTGACGAATTGTATACTGTTTCTTTTGGCGCTACGCTCGATCGGCGAAACAATCCATTCAACCCAACCAGCGGCTCGATTCTCAGCCTCAGTACAGAACAGTCGATACCTCTCGGACGCGGCAACATTGTGAGCAACCGACTGCTAGCAAATTATATACAATATGTACCAGTAACTTTGCTGGGCATCAGCGAGTCGGAAGCTTTGCCAGAAATGTTGGCTTTTAATCTGCAAGGGGGAACGGTAATTGGAGATTTGCCACCGACGGAAGCGTTTCGCCTGGGCGGCCGCAATTCTGTGCGGGGCTACGACGGCGGGGAAATTGGCAGCGGGCGGAGTTATTTTTTGGCTTCCGGCGAGTATCGGTTTCCGGTTGGTAGGGATGTGGGTGGCGTGATATTTGTTGATTTTGCGTCGGATTTGGGAACGGGTGACAGCGTGTTGGGAAAACCGGCGGTAGTCAGGGATAAACCGGGGACTGGGGCGGGTGTTGGTTTGGGTGTGAGAGTGCGATCGTCCTTGGGATTAATTCGCTTGGATATGGGTGTCAGCGATGACGGGGAAATCAAATTTGTACTCGGTACAAAACAGCGATTTTAAATAGTTGATAGTTGTAGGGGCGGTGCCCCCGTGCCCGCCCTCTTCGTTGACAGTTGACGATAAAGGTACAAAGGTACGTTGTTGCGCTTCAGCGCTCTTTCCTGATATTTATGAAGAGCGCTGAAGCGCAACAACGTACCTAATTTGTTTTAGGCAATTGAAAATTGCTATATTTAGGCTCGTAACTGCTTAACGCTTTGGTTTCTTCATATCCATCAGTTTCGGTTTCACCGCCGGAGTGCGCGGATAAAACTTAAACTTATTGAGCGCCGCACTTGCCGATTTGGCCACACCGCTATCTGTATCTCGCAAAGCTCTTTGCAAGAGCGGAATCACTTTTTCAGACTTAATCATTGCTAGTGCTTCCACAGCAGCTTCGCGCACTTCCGGGTTGAAATCTTGAGCTAATTTACCCAAGGTTTCTATGGCTCGCTGACCGTCGGTTCTCAAAGCATTAGCCGCACCCATTTTACCTAAAGCAGACGCTGCAAATTTGCGAGTTTCTGTGTCCTGACTTTGAACGCATCCCATCAACTGCGCCACCGATGAGTAGTTTGGTGTTTGTCTGGGAGATTCAAGCGTTTGTCTGATTTCGAGTTGTTCTAAATCAATTGATTGTGGTTCGGAAAATTCTGTGTAATTTAACTCTTGTTCAACTTCAGGTTGATTGAACTCAGGTTGATTGAACTCAGGTTGATTGAACTCACTTGATGGTTCTTCTTGCCAAACTTCTTGTTGTGGTAAATCCGATGTAAATTCTGTTGGATTTAACTGACTGAACTGTTGCTCCGGGATTTCTTGTTGTTGTACATTACTCTCGTATTGCTCTTGCAAAGACCTGATAGTAGCTTGCATCTGAGCTTCGCGAGCTTGAAACTGCTCGTGAGCGGCTTGCAACTGACTTTCGTATTGCTGTTGCAAAGCCTCCGTCGTTGATTGTATGTCAACTTCGCTGTTCCCATATTGCGAGGCAGCTTGTCTCAATTGAATTTCGTGTTGTTTTTGCAGGTTTTGAAAATGTTCATCCATCTGAGCTTGATAACTGTCATGCAATTCGTCAGAAAGTGTGAGTATATGACGTTCGTGTTCGGCTTGCAAAGATTGTATATTTTCCTGAAGCCTAGCATTGTGAGCGGCCTCTAATTCCTGGGTGAATTGTCGCATCTGCTGCTCGTGGGCGCCTGCAACTTGTTGGAGCCGATCGCGTTCTGCTAAAACTTGTTGGAGTCGATTTTCGTATTGAGTCGCAACTTGTTGAATCTGATTTTCGTATTGAGTTGTAACTTGTCTGAGTAAATTTTCGTGTTCAACAGTAGCGCTTCTAAACCGATCTTCTCCTTCTCGGTGTGGAGATTCGGTAGTTTGTTGCATTCGAGATATCTGAGCTAGTTCTATATCCTGAGCTATTCTGCGAGTTTGCAGCAAGTGTTCTTGCTTTTGCTTGTGCAACCGCTTTTCCACTAACCAGTAAGCCGCTGCTATCCCCGCCAAAAAACCTACGATCGCTCCTATGATTTCCACAACTGAGCTCCTCCGGACAATATAGTGATGCTGGACTTGTTACAATTTAACCATACAGCCGGGAAGTCCCGCGCTCTACCTGTACAATCCGTGAGCGTCGGGATCAAAGGCGAGCGAGTTGACGATTACAGCCGAGCCGCACAACGCGCAGCGTTTGAGGTTTGAGGCTTGATGAGAAAACGAGCCAACTTATTGACAACCGCAAAATCCTTGTGTTAATTTTTTACCAGAAACACCGATAGCCGATAAATGCCGAAAGCTTACAAGTTCCGAATCTATCCCAGCGCCCACCAGCAACAGTATTTTGCTGGTGCTTTTGGCTGTTGTCGATGGTTTTGGAACTATAGTTTGAATAAGAGCCAAGTAACCTACAAGGAAACTGGTAAGGGATTGAGCAGATTGGCTATTCAAGGTATGCTACCAGCGCTCAAGAAGGAATACCCTTGGTTGAAAGATGGGGCATACTCACAAAGCTTGCAAGTAGTAGCACTGAATCTATCAACTGCTTACAAAAACTTCTTTGAGAAACGTGGTGGGTTTCCTAGCTTTAAATCCAAGCACAACAGGCAATCTGTCAGCTATCCCCAGAATGTGAAAATTCTGGAGGACACTATAAAATTTCCGATTATTGGTGAAGTCAAAGCCAAGATTCATCGCCAGTATGATGGCACGATCAAAACTGTAACGGTATCCCAAAACCGAGATGGTTCGTATTTTGCATCGGTACTTGTTGATGATAAAATTGTCACTCCAGATGCTAATCTCGAAGGAAAAGCAATTGGCTTAGATGTTGGGCTAACTGATTTCTTGGTCACGTCTAACGGCTCTAAGTACAAGCATCCTAAAGCAACCGCTAAACATCGTAAAAATCTGAAGCGCAAGCAACAGAAGCTAAACCGAAAAGTCAAAGGCAGTAACCGACGGAATAAAGCCCGGAAGTTAGTAGCCAAGGTGAATTCTAAAATCAAAAGAGTGCGTGAGGATTTTCTGCACAAGCTATCCCGCAAGATAGTCAACGAAAACCAAGTAATTGTAGTAGAAGATCTAAATATCAAAGGAATGGTAAGAAACCATTGCCTAGCCAAAGCTATCTCTGATGCTGGCTGGGGAATGTTTGGAACAATGCTTAAGTATAAAGCCGAGGCAGAAGGCAAGGTCTATTTAGAGATTGACCGATTCTTTCCTAGCTCCAAAACTTGTAACCATTGCTTGTTCAAAGTTTCTAAAATGAATTTGAAAATACGCCAATGGAAATGTCCTAAGTGTGATTCTGTGAATGATAGAGATATCAACGCAGCGCTAAACATTAGAGACGAAGGCTTGCGGTTTTTGGCGTTGGGAATCAGCGCTACTGCCAGTGGACGCAATGTAAGTCAACCCGGAAGAATCTCGGTTCTTTCGGATGCTGTTGCGGTGGAAGCTGGAAGCCCACTCTCTACCGCAAGGTGAGAGTTGGGTAATTCACCCATATAGCCTCCTATAACCGCCCAAGAGCAGCAGCCAGACTGTCACTCCCAGCCAGTGAATCACCACCGCAGGCCAGATGGAACCGATGAGCAGGTATGCGATGGAGCACGCTACTCCCAAAACAGCGGCGAGTAGCAAAAACACGGGATTCTTGACATACCTCCTCGTCCTGAAGGAGCGAGGATTCCTTGACGCTTCACAGCAATGTGCTACCGAAGTAGTCTTACCCTCGCTCTGCGTCCGTTTAGAGTCTCCCAATGCCCTGTGGCGACTATGTTTCATTGTACTCAAGCCTAAAGCTTATTGTCTTCAGGGATGTAGTTAAACATTGCCCCTCGGAACTGTCTAGGTACGCTCTCATCGTAGCTATTTCAACGTGTCTTGAGCCTGTAGACTTCTCTATTTTAGCACAAAGCCGTCCTAAAAGGACGGGGTTTTAAACCCATTTTTCTGATAAAGGTCGATCGACCAACAGGATAAAAAGTCAGCGCGTTGAGCGGGTGGTAAGCTACAAACAGCACCAAACTGGAGCATCCCCAAAACCACAGCATTAGCCCAGAAGGATTCTCGAAAGCGTGCGGGAGCATTAACACGCGGAAAAATACTTCTTCAGTCAGCCCCGGAGTTAACAAACAGCCCGCGAGCACTCCCGCAATTATCGGCCCGGAGGTTTGCACGTCTACTTTGATAAATCCCGACCAAAAACCGATGGGAAGTGCGATCGCGCTATAAACTAGCACCAGCAGAGCTACAACCAGCCAATCGGTGAAATCGGGAATAGTTGAAAAAGCGTGGGTGAGGCGGCGTGCTAGCAAGTCGAAGGGAAGAAGCGAGAATAAAGAGAGAAAAGGAAGCATCTCAGTTTTTGCTTTTATAGTGCGAGCGTCCCCGCTCGCTTGGTTCTATCAACAAGCGAGCGGGGACAGCACTCAAACACAAAAAATGCTTTTTACAACAATGAGATACTACCGTTTATTTTAAAGCTTTTAATCGATCGAATAACTGAGCAACTTTGGTCAAATCTTTATCTCCCGGCGCTATTTCTACGCCGCTCGAAAGGTCAACACCGCTGAAGTTATTGCCGATCGCGCGATCGATCGCATTTAAAATATTATCCGGTGTTAAGCCGCCCGCCAGCAGCCAAGGACAAGCTGGTTTAAACTCTGCTAACATCATCCAATCTATAGTTTTGCCAGTACCGCCAAGTTGAGCCGGATGGTAAGCATCCAACAGTAAAGTATCGACACGCAGGGCGTAAATTGCAGCGGTGGCTAACGTTTCATGACTCTTAACTCTCAAAGCTTTGATAATTTCAATTCCCGGCAAAAACTCGCGCAGCCGATCGCAATATTCCGCTGTTTCATCTCCGTGCAGTTGCACCCCACTTAAATTTGACTCTGCCGTTACTTGACAGATATTTTCTATTGTGGTATTTGCAAACACGCCAATGCGATCGACATTTTTCGGCAACTGTTCGACAATCAGGCGAATGGTTTCGGGGCTGACATAGCGCGGGGAAGCGGGTACGCAGATAAACCCCAAAGCTTGGGCTCCCAAACGGGCGATCGCCATTCCCTGGTCTAATTTAGTGATTCCGCAAATTTTTACCCGCACTCTTTTTCCTCTGTGCTGAATTTGTATCAAAATATAAACGAATTGTTAACTATTAAAACAAATCTTAGTTTAATGCAAAATACTTTTTATAATTTTCTAAATCAATTAATCTGTGAAATCCGGAGCATATAAACATGATTAACTCATCTTTGCTGTTAGCCGTACCATCTGCCACTGCCTTAACGGTGGAGTGGACACCAATGGTAGGACTGACAATGATTATATGCAACTTGCTGGCGATCGCGATCGGCTACTACGGCATCAACAAACAAAACCGAGGCAAGGGCCCAGCTTTACCCGTTGCAGTCCCTGGAATGTTCAAAGGCTTCGGCATCCCAGAATTGCTGGCCACAACCAGCTTGGGCCACTTGCTCGGGGCAGGAGTAATCTTGGGCTTGGGTAACGCCGGAGTGCTTTAAAAATCACGGTTTGGGAAAGGCAAGGGTTTGAAAAGATATAATAGAAATTCATTCTTCCTCTCCTTTCCCAGGAAACTTTCATGCAGACAGGTTGGCGAATCGGCTCTTTATTTGGCATCCCGCTACTCATAGATTATTCGTGGTTTATAATTTTAGCCCTAGCAACCCGCGAATACGCCAGCAGTTACCGATTGTGGGGATCTGCGCTCTCCTGGAGTGCCGGGTTCGCAATAGCTTTGCTACTATTTGCTTCCGTACTGTTGCACGAATTAGGGCACAGCTTGGCGGCGATGTCGCAAGGCATTAAAGTTAATTCTATTACTCTATTCTTATTTGGCGGAGTAGCTTCGATCGACTCTGAATCAAAAACTCCGGGTCAAGCTTTTCAAGTAGCTATTGCTGGCCCTCTCGTCAGCTTTGCGCTGTTTTTAATCCTCGGTTTGGGTTCTCAAGTTTTCCCCCAGACAAGTTTGCTATCAATTATTACAGAAAAAGTAGCAGTAATCAATCTAGTTTTGGGATTATTTAACTTGATTCCCGGGCTGCCTTTGGACGGAGGACAAGTTTTAAAAGCAGCAATTTGGAAAATCACTGGTTCTCGATTTGCCGGCGTGCGTTGGGCTGCAAAAACAGGACAAATTTTGGGTTGGTTGGCTGTTGCTTTCGGTGTCAGTTTATGTTTGTTAGCGCGCCAGTACGGCGGTTTGTGGATGGCGCTGATCGGCTGGTTTGCGATTCGGAATGCTAGTAGCTACAGTCGCTTTACTTCGTTGCAAGAAGCGCTGCTCAAAACTAAGGCCGCCGATGCAATGAGCCGCGAGTTTCGAGTTGTCGATGCAAATTTGAGTTTGCGAGAATTTGCCGATCGCTATTTGCTAGAAGTCAATCCCTTTCCATTTTACATCGCTGCGACCAACGGGCGGGATTTGGGCTTAGTGTCGATCGACGATATCCGCTGCACAGAGCGCAGTCAGTGGCAAATTCAGACTTTGCACAACATTTTGCAACCCCTGGAAAAAACCCCCACAGTCTCCGAAAAAGCATCCATTGCAGAAGTAATTAACAGCATGGAAGCCCGCCAACTCCCGCGAATCCTCGTCCTTTCGTCCATTGGTGCAGTCGTAGGGACGATCGATCGGGGCGACGTGATGAAAGTTATGGCAAAATACCTCAAACCCAAGATTTCCGAAGCTGATATCAAGCACAGCAAAGAAGAAAACAGTTATCCGCAGGGATTGCAGTTAAGTGCGATCGCTAAAACCGTACAAGAAAATTAATTTAAAATGGGGCATCAATAATCCAGATTAGTCACAATTTCAGGTTTCATTCAGTTGACAGTTGACAGTTGACAGTTGACAGCTTGATAGCTTGATAGCTTGATAGCTTGATAGCGACATCTACCTAGAAGGAAGAGAATTGGAATAATGAATAGTCTTCTTTTTTTAAAGTTATCCCGATGGGGGGAGAGGCTTTAAACCAATTATTTCTGCTAAATAGGCGTGCATAAATAAACTCAACCTAAAAAGCTAATTTCCTTGCTGTCAGGAACTTATGACCCACGGTATTGTTCTGTTAATTATGACCGCCTACATAGCACATTTTTTTGTCCAAGATGGTTAAAACAAAAATTCTTATGCCCAATCTTTTTAAGATATTTCATCAATTGGGAGAGAAACGTTGTAGTTGGAAAAAGTTAAGTTTTTCCTTACCCTTCGCTGATTTACAACCTCTTGCCGTCACCTGCATTGTCGTGACAGGAACTCTCTTAGGAGTGCGACATTTAGGTTGGTTGCAGCCCTTGGAATTGAAGGCTTTTGACTTGATGGTACAGTTGCGCCCCGATGCAGGCCCTGACCCGAGGTTGCTAGTAGTGACAGTCACAGAACTGGACATTCATACTTTTAAGAAATGGCCAATCTCTGATGGAGTTTTAGCGAAGGCGATCGCCTCCATAGCGCGTCTCGAACCCGTCGCTATTGGTCTGGATATAATCCGCGATATCCCCTACGAACCAGGAAACGCAGAATTGGCAGCTCAATTCACAAACCCCAAACTCATCCCGATTACTTTCATCGGCAAGTCAGAGTACGATCGCGCTCTACCACCTCCCAACATACCCAAAGCACGGATAGGATTTAACGATTTAGTAATCGATCCAGACGGCATAATTCGCCGGAGCTTGATCTTTCGTTCCAACGGACAATCCACTCTCAGCTCATTTGCGCTCCGGCTGGCTTTCAAATATATTGACAGTAAAAAAATTCCTTCAACACTCACAAAAGATCAAGAAATAAAAGCAGGAAACACAGTCTTTTCGCGACTGCGATCGGACTCAGGAGGTTATCAGACAATTGACACTGGAGGCTATCAAATCTTGCTCAATTATCGCTCTCCTGAAAATACGGCAAAAACCGTGACACTCACTCAAGTTTTGGAGGGAAAACTAGACCCCGAATTGGTGAAGGGTAAAATAGTGATAATCGGGGTTACAGCCCCAACTACAAAAGATGTCTTTTCTACCCCTTACAGCGCCACTGCCAGCGACAACCGCATGATGCCTGGAGTCTTTATTCATGCAGCGGCAACTAGCCAAATTATTAACGCAGCTTTAGATGGCAAAAATCTATTTTGGTTTTGGGATGAATGGCAAGAAATGCTCTGGATAGCTGTTTGGGGAGCAGTTGGCGGCTGTTTAGCTTGGCGGCTAGAAAATACGATCAATTTCATAGTCAGCGCGATCGCGCTTGGCTGCATATTATGGGGATTCACATTTTTTCTATTCACTCAACAGGGGTGGATATCACTGGCCTCACCGACACTAGCACTTTCGATCGCCCCAGCAGTTATCATCACATACAAGTACCAGCAGTCAAAGCAGCAGCAAGAAATTGTGATGAAATTATTAGGACAGCAAACCTCACCGGCGATCGCCAATGCCCTGTGGAAAGAGCGCGTCCATCTCCTCCAGTCGGGCCTATTGCCGGGGCAAAGACTAACTGCTACAATGATCCTGACAGACTTACAGGGCTTTAGCACTATTTCCGAAAAATTATCCCCAGAAGTAGTAATGCCTTGGTTAAATGAATATTTATCAGCAATGGCCGAGGAAGTGCAAAAACATCATGGGGTGATTAATAAATTTACTGGAGATGGAATGCTGGCTGTATTTGGTGTTCCTATCCCCCGCACAACTCCCGAAGAAATTGCCGAAGATGCTCGCCTTGCGGTATCTTGCGCCCTAGCTATAAGTGCGTGCTTACCAGCCCTGAATCAAAGTTGGATCGATCGCGGTTTGCCGTCGGCAAAAATGCGAGTCGGAATTTTTACAGGGCCGATAATGGTGGGCAGTTTGGGAGGCAAAACCCGTTTAGAATATGGAGTAATCGGCGATAGTGTCAATATCGCTTCTCGCCTGGAAAGCTGTGAAAAAGATCGGCAAGAGGACACCTGCCGCATTTTAATTGCCGAAGAAACCTTAGTGCATATTCAAGGAAAATTTGAGGTAGAATCTTGGGGAGCTTTACCTTTAAAAGGCAGGGAGCAAAAAGTTAATGTCTATCGCGTCTTGGGAGGAGAAAGATCGTCCAAGTAAAAATAGACAACATATCTTACAAACATCATGCAAATCCTAGAAAAAAAATGACTAAATTTACACTAAAATCCCTCGTCTTTAGTTCCATATTGTTGATAGGAGCATTTAATGCTTGCCAATTTGCAAGTGTGGGACAGCCAACGCCAGATAATGTGGGCCAGCCGCGCAATACTGTACCGGGAGGGCCGCGCTTCGCTCAGCCCCGTGAAGATATGGAGCAATCGCCCCCTCGATCGCCCAGATCGACGACGCGCGGTAACTGTCGCAACAGCGAGCTAAATGCAATAAATCTCACAGGCTTAGTCCCTCAAAATAAAATCTCACGAACTGTTTCCGAATATCCAACATTCTTTTTCTACTTGCCTCCAACAAGGGCGGAATCAGCCGAATTTATCCTACTAGATCCAAGCGGCAAGCAGATTTATAAACAGACTCTCAAAGTTGCCAATTTATCAGGAGTAATCGGCGTTAGTATCCCCGCTAACAAGAATGTGCCTCCCTTGGAAGTAGGCAAAAAATACACTTGGAATTTTACAGTGATTTGCGAGGCTGAAGAGAGATCTGCCGATCTGCTCGAAATTGGTACTATACGGCGAGTTGATCTCAGTGCAGATATCCGCAGTGAATTAGAAAAGGCAGATCCGCGGCGGAAAACAGCTATTTATGCTGAAAATGGGATTTGGCAAGATGCTCTCAGCAATTTAGCTGCTGCTCGTCGCGATCGCCCTTCGGATACAATGCTGGATGCTGATTGGGAAAGCTTGCTAGATGCAGTGAAATTGACCAAAATTGCCAAACAGCCGATCGTCCAAGTGCAAACTGAGCCAAAACCATAAGCTCTACAGCATTTAAATTTAACTTTTTGGGTGTTGCCAAGAGCGCCCACCCCACAAGCATGATACCAAAAATCTTTTGTGGAACGGCCATCTTGGCTGTTCCCAAAAGATGAGGTACGTTGTTGGGCTTCAGCCCTCTTAGTAACAGTATTCGTAGGGTGCGTCGCCACCAACAATCCCTCAAAAAAATCGACAATTTCACGGCATCGACCTGTAGGAGATTACAGATTAAATTCTATAGAATTCTTTCAGCTATCAACAAATAGATTTTTTTTGAGTCAATTCCCAAATATCCTCCCATTCCTCCTCCGAAAGCGGCCGCACCTCCAAATCAATATCAAAACAGCGACAAGCCGCCGCACTCAAAGCATCAATTACAGTTGCAATCAAATCATCTCTCCCTTCAGATAGAGGTAATTTCACAGGAATTAATTCCTCCCCAAAAACCTGAGAAAACAAACCAATATCCGGCTGCAAACGCATCGAACCATGCTGCAAAATAGCATCACCACGGCGCAATTGCGCGCTACCAATTAACTTGCAGCCATCAACCGTCACCAAATCCGCACCCGTCGCCGTACCAAAACAATTGGGATTGTGAATGTAACCGCGCCCAGCTTCCCCGTAGTGCAAATCCACACCGATCGCCCGCCAACCTTCAATCAAAAACTCGCATATAGTGTGATAAGCTTTCAAGCGGCTGCTCTCAAATCCCGACGCCACAACTGCATAAGTCAAATCCCCTTGGTGGAGCACAGCGCGCCCACCGCTAGGGCGTCTCACCAACTCCAGAGGCTGTCCCTCCCAAGATAGCTGCTGCCAAAATTCCGGCCAGCGCTGCTGGTGGTAGCCCAAGGAAATCGCCGTCGGTGCCCAGGTGTAAAATCGCAGAGTTGGCGGATTTTCCCCCGCTAGATGCTTTTCTAACAGCCATTTGTCGATCGCCATCTGCACCCTACCAGACGCCGACAGCAGCGGAATTAAACGCCATACAGAATTAGCCATTAGCCCCCATTCCTGAGTTTATACTCAATAAGTTCGCAGGATGTTTTAAAATTAGAAACAGTTTTTTGTGCCTGTCTTTTAATTTGGTGCAAGTTTAACGCCCGCCCGTGCTTTAAAAATAATCAGGAAAAATCATCGTACAACCATGAGCAACAGTGTAATTGTCATTAACGACGAAAAATTTGAAACAGAAGTCCTGAAAGCAGAGCAACCAGTGCTTGCCTATTTTTGGGCATCTTGGTGCGGGCCTTGCAAACTCATCGCGCCCTCGATCGACTGGCTGGCTGCCAACTACAGCGACCTAAAAGTGGTTAAAATGGAAATTGACCCCAATCCTAATACTGTCAAACAGTATAAAGTAGAAGGAGTTCCAGCACTCAGACTGTTTAAAAATGGCGAAGTAGTCCTTTCCCACGAAGGAGCTATTACCAAACAAACATTGCTCGGTTTGCTAGAAGGTCACTTATAAAATTTTGAAATGATTCGGGAGTTTCCAACTCCCCACCCACAACTAGATCCATCCCCAATAAATTTTCAACATCTCTCCTTTCTCTTCAATCTCTCTCTTCCTCTGCGCCCTCTGCGCTCTCTGCGGTTAAAAAAAAATGTCTGAAAAACATCAAAAATAATCAGTTTTCAGCAATTTTAAATGATTGATTAATATCAAGAAAAATACAAAAAATATGCAATTTGCCAAACGTTTACAACCCCTAAAATTTAATGTATTTGCCGATATGGATCGAGCAAAATCCCTCGCCAGAGCCGCCGGACAAAATGCGATCGACTTGTCTCTGGGTTCTTCCGATTTGCCTGCGGCTGCTCACATTACAGATGCGATCGCCAATTCCCTATCAGATCCTAGCACCCACGGCTATTTACTGTTTAACGGAACCCGCTCTTTCCGGGAAGCAGCAGCTTCCTGGTACGAGCAAAAATTTGGGATTTCAGTCGATCCAGAAACAGAAGTGCTGCCGCTAATTGGTTCCCAAGAAGGCACCGCGCATATGCCTTTAGCTGTGCTCAACCCCGGAGATTTTGCTTTGCTGCTAGATCCGGGCTATCCTTCCCACGCGGGAGGTGTGTATTTGGCGGGCGGTCAAATTTACCCGATGCCCCTACTAGCAGAAAATCAGTTTTTGCCTGTTTTTGAAGATATTCCGATGCCCGTCTTGGCTCAGTCGAAGATGATGGTTTTGAGCTATCCTCACAATCCTACAACTGCGATCGCCCCGCTGGCATTTTTTGAGAAAGCAGTGAATTTTTGTCGCCAACACGAGCTCGTTTTAGTTCACGATTTCCCCTATGTGGATTTGGTGTTTGACGATTCCGTAGGGGCGGTGGATGGTGCGCGCCCGCCCTCCGATATCCAGGAATTTCGTAAATTGATGGCGCCGTCGATTTTTCAAGCCGATCGAGATAAGAGTGTGGCGATCGAGTTTTTCACGCTATCAAAATCCTACAATATGGGAGGCTTTCGAGTTGGATATGCGATCGGCAATCCCGAACTAATTACAGCCCTGCGACAAGTAAAAGCCGCCGTAGACTTCAACCAATATCTAGGGATTTTGAACGGAGCCAGCGCGGCATTAACGGGCCCCCAAGATAGCGTCACCACCAGCGTCGAAACCTTCAGAAAACGCCGGGATACCTTTGTAAATGCGCTAAGGGCGATCGGCTGGGAAGTGCCCGTACCCCCCGCCACCATGTACGTTTGGGCGAAACTACCAGCACCTTGGGCGTCGGATTCGGTGAAATTTTGCACTCAGCTAGTACAGAGTACAGGAGTCGCAGCATCCCCCGGCGCCGGTTTCGGGAAATCAGGAGAAGGCTACGTGCGATTTGCCTTAGTTGAGTCACCTGAAATTTTGGAAGCAGCGGTTAGAAAAATTGCGGAATTTCTCAATTAATTGCTCAGTTAAAAAGATTGTATTCATGCACTCTCCTCTCTTGAAATTATCTGCGTTTATCTGCGTTTATCTACCTATATCTGCGGTTAATTTATCAATCCAAGATTTATTAAATCATCTCGTGCCGGCTCAATTAACCGCAGTAAGATTCGTTCGTAGTGCGGACTTCAGTCCGCAGCCTGAGTATAAGTAGATGAAACTAACGAAAAATTACCAGAAAGAATTGGTTGAAAGCAAGAAAGCGAGTGAGGAAGAAATTAAAATCAGACTATTCATTACTCCAATCCTCTTCCTTCTAGGTAGAGGTCGCTCTCAAACTGTCAACTGTCAACTGTCAACTGTCAACTGTTGAACAATTCTTAAAAGTAGCCCTACTCCTGGGAATTGGTATAAGTTGAAAATGCTAGAACTGAGGCACACCTAATCAGAAACCGGGTTTTTCACAAAAAAACTTCGTTACAGCCAATCAAAACCCTAAAAACCCGGTTTCCAGCAGTCGGAATGCGTAAGTATTCTCTCGTTATCTCTACCTAACGGAATAGATATTTACCAGTAATATCTGTCACAATTTATGTTGAAATATTAACGCGAGACATCTTGGGAATTGCCAGTTCCGCTCACCCACTCTAAAAATCCTTGAAATGAACTCTGTCGGGGTAGCGATTGTTCTGTAGCTGCGATCGCACATCCCAAAAATACCACGCTTCCCAAAATTGCCAGTAACGGAAAATGCTTGCCCAGCCCAAAGTCCCGCTGAAGGCGAGCTAACGGCCTGCTCTCGCGCCTGAGCATCTTTCCCACCGTCAGTTGTTTGAGACTAAAAGGATCGCGGACAAAATGGCCGCTCCAGCTAATTACCATATGAGAATGGCAGTGGGGACAGGTGAATAGTCCGCTGACCATTCCGACTGGGCCCACGACGCTGGAACGGTTGCAAATCGGGCAAGTGACAGAATGAGTGTTATAGGTGGGAGCGTTCATAACTGCTTTTCTTGAGTAAAAAACCAACAACCAATTGAGAGCCTGCGTTAACGCCTAGGGCATATACCTTCATAGGCACTTTATCCTTAATTCCTAGTTTACAGCGGCGATCGGGTCGATCGGAGCTCACTGCTTGGGAAAACTTTCAAATTGCCAATCTCGTAACGAGTGCAAATCGGGAACACAGGTGAGATTGTATTGCAGCGGAGTAACGGTAATTTTATTGTCGCGAATAGCTTGTACGTCTGTAGGAATATCATGCCAAACTGCCGATTCGGAGGTTTCTTCCACATCTTCTAACAATTCCCCAGCCAGCCAATAATAAGTTTTGCCGCGCGGATCGGTGCGCTTTTGAAATATGTCGAAATAGCGGCGAATGCCTTGACGGGCGATCGCAACTCCGGTAATTTCTGCTTGTGAGACTGCTGGTATGTTGACATTCAACAGTGTCGGTTTTGGCATTGGCTGTTTTTCCAACTGTCGTAGCAAGGTGACAGCGAAATCCACCGCCGGCCCAAATTCCTGCGAAGTATAGCTGGCGAGGCTGAAAGCAATGCTGGGAATGCCTTCCATAATTCCTTCCATCGCAGCCGAAACCGTCCCCGAACAGATGATGTCCGTGCCTAAATTCGGCCCGTGGTTGACGCCAGCAAGGACAAAATCGGGCGGTTTGTCAAGTAAAGCCCACAAAGCTAGTTTAACGCAGTCGGCGGGAGTACCCGAACAAGCCCAAGCTTTGACGGCGGGGTCAAAAACAGATTCGACAATTTCGGCGCGGATGGGTTGGTGCAGTGTAAGGCCGTGTCCGGTAGCGGAGCGCTCTCTGTCGGGACAAACAACGCTCACAGAGTGACCGGCGGCGGTGAGAGCGTTGGCGAGGCTGCGGATGCCTTGTGCAAAGATGCCGTCGTCGTTGCTAATTAAAAGTTTCATTGAAATTTTTAGAGGCCTGAGAATAATCTTAAACTAGATTCAAGTAGGGCGATCGGTTTTACTTGCAATTATCTATTACCTATTACGCATTAAGCAGCCACCGGGTGCATCTCAGTTTTGCTTTTAACAGTGCTGTCCCCGCTCGCTTGGTTCTATAAGCAAGCGAGCGGGGACAGCACTGTTGTAAAAAGAAATGTTTTTTGCAAACAAAAATGAGATGCTCCCCAGCGATCAATCTAAAATCTACAAGTCAGCCACACCAAAATTGCGCTAAACTCAGCTTGGCCCAAAATCGCCATCAATCTAAAATCTAAAACCTAAAATCTAAAATCAAAATGACTGTCCAGCTCAGCGACATTGAAACTCAACTAGAAACCCTGGGCCAAGAGTCCAAAAGTGCGATCGCAAGTGCGAATACCCTCGAACAACTCGAACAGTTACGCCTTGGCTACCTAGGCAAAAAAGGCCAACTCTCTCAAATTTTAGGCATGATGGGCAAACTGTCGGCAGATCAGCGGCCCAAAGTAGGCGCGATCGCCAATACCGTAAAAGAAGCCCTACAAGCCGACTTAGAAGACAAGCGCGCCGCTCTCCAAACCGCCCAAATAGAACTCAAATTAGCCTCAGAAACCCTTGATGTTACCATGCCGGGGATTTTTCGCCCTCAAGGTCGAATTCACCCCTTAAACGCCGTCATAGACCGCGCTCTCGATATTTTTGTCGGCCTCGGCTACACCGTCGCCAACGGCCCGGAAATGGAAACAGATTATTACAACTTCGAGGCGCTCAACACTCCGCCCGACCACCCGGCGCGGGATATGCAAGATACATTTTACCTGCCAGGTGGCGACTTGCTGCGGACTCAGACATCATCCGTGCAAATTCGCTACATGGAACAGCACAAACCGCCGATTCGGATTGTCTCTCCCGGCCGCGTTTATCGCCGCGATACTGTTGATGCTACTCACGCGGCAGTTTTCCACCAAATTGAACTTTTAGCTATTGGTGAAAATCTGACATTTACTGACTTGAAAGGCACAATTAAAGAGTTTTTGCGACAAATGTTCGGGCAAGATTTGCCGATTCGTTTCCGCACGAGTTACTTTCCGTTTACAGAACCTTCTGCTGAAGTTGATTTGCAGTGGAACGGCAAATGGCTGGAAGTTTTGGGCTGCGGTGTAGTAGATCCTAATGTTCTTAAAGGAGTCGGTTTAGATCCAGAAAAGTATACTGGATTTGCAGCCGGTTTTGGGGTGGAGCGGTTCGCTATGGTACTTTATGAAATTGATGACATTCGCCGGGTTTATGCTAGCGATTTACGATTTTTGCGGCAGTTTTAAGTAGTGGCTTGAGGTCGGTTTTACTCTGAAGGTACGTTGTTGCGCTTCAGCGCTCTTTAGCTAATATTAGAAAGAGCGCTGAAGCGCAACAACGTACCTAATTTGTCTGACGACAATAAAACCGCCCTGGGTTTTACTCTGACTGTAGGGGTTTTGGTTAATGTAGATCGATGTTTTGAGTTTCGATCGACCTGACAAGGCGAAAAAACCTAATATCCTGTCCGAAGAGAGCGAGCGCCGTAAGCTTGGTTTGTAGTGAGGACTAAAGTCCTCGGGAAAAGAAGGACTAAAGTCCTCACTACAAACCTACTGAGTATGATTTATTTTCTACTTGCTAAAAGCACCTTTGATACTGTCAACAGCGCGCTCCACAGCATTCTTTGTGTTATCTACTGCTTTCTGTGTGCGAGCTGAATCTTCTTCTGCTCTTTTCTCAATTGTAGCTGCATCTTTCTTGGCTTTGCGCTCGACTACACTACCATCTTCTGATGCTCGATCGACTTTAGCAGCATTTGTCTTGGCTGTTTCCTTCACCTTCTCTTCTGTATCTCGGATGAAGTTCTTGGCTCTTCCGGCATCTGTGCTGGCTTTGTCTTGAACTTTATCGCCTATATCTGCTGCTGCGATCGAGCTTACAGCAAGAGAAGCCATTGCTGCGGTGTTCGAGAAAAATGCACCCTGCCAAGCAAATGCCATCGCTGACACGCAAAGCACAGTTGCAGCCAGATAGCGCCCGAGAGTCGAAAGCCGTTTGGTAAAATAATTCAGTTTCATAGAGTACAAAATGAGATATAACATCCTATTTGTACTCGATTGGCGCGATCGGCTAAACCATTCTCCAGATAGAGGTTATCCTGCGCCCACTTCTTAGAAAAAATCCGTCTTTTGATAGATTGAAGCAAAAAACGTCAGTCGATTTGAGATTTGAGATTTGACTCCACAGCCGAGATTTGGGGATTCAACACTCTATTTTAGATTTGTTATTTGGTAATTGCTCAACCCCCTTGACAAGAAGACGAGATAGACATTAGATAAAGGAATGGAAAAACTCCCCGACTTAAAACAACTATCGAACGAGGCAAAA
>NZ_JAEQCX010000064.1:0-40187 GCF_020738035.1 Microcoleus sp. PH2017_28_MFU_U_A | reverse complement strand
TTGTTAAAAACTATAACACAGATTACTGGCAACCTAAAGGTTGCAACTGCGTTTCATCCCCGGCTTGAAAGACCGGGGTTCTCACGCGACGCGCTATAGGATTTTGGATTTTAGGTTTTGGATTTTACATTAAAGAATTCGGTATGACTTAAATAATGAGTGGTTCCCAGGCTGTGCCTGGGAACCCATATCCTGAGCTCTCCCTCACCTGTATCTAAGCCTTGGGCTTAGCAGCCGCGGGCTTCTTCTCAATCGGTTTTAATCCATTGAGGAACATCGGCACAAATTTCTCCACAAATGCTTGCGGATCTCGGTTCCAGGCCCGCTGAGCTACATCGACTCTGGTCATTTGCAAATCGGGGGCGAGCAGAGTGGCTGGCAAGCGTTCCATCAGGTATTGTGGGCGTTCCCACATCGGCATCGTGTTGGCAATGTCCACGAGACGGGTGACGCGACGCAGTTCTGCTCCCAGCATGATATCCATTCCCGATGCAAATGCTGCTTGTTCGATCGCCGCATACTTGCGTTTCGCCTGTTCCACCTTCTCGCGGTGTGCCGGGCTCTTCGCAGCAATTTTACCCAGCCAGCGGTTGCCCCAGCGGACGTGACCAGCTTCTTCGGGAAAAATCTTTTCGATGGTTTCGCGGATTTTGACGTTTTCGTCGGTTTGAGGAGCATTTTTGAGGGCGTGGATGTGCGCTGAGAAATACTCGCATCCCCGCTTCTCGGTGACGTTAATCGCCGCTAGGGAAGAAATTACAAAATCTTCGCGGTCTTTGGTAGGGTCTTTTTGGTCGCTGTCGAGCAACCTTTCAAATTCGTCAATGTAGGAGACTCCTGGCGGCGTTCCCACCTTCTCGCCGATGTCTGCGAGCAAGTCTGTAAGCCACATGGCGTGTCGCGCTTCGTCCGAGATATGCCGGGAAAGATCCCGCACGAGTTCGGCCGGTTCGCCGTCTAGCTGCTCGATCAAGTCGGTGAGGTCTTTGCAACTGCGCTGTTCGCTGTAGCGGTAGCGGTTGAGGGTAATCAAGTGGATTTCGCGATCGCGCACCACTTGACTTAAAATCTCGCGCGCTCCCATGCCGTTGCGAAGCTTGCGGGGATAGGCAACTGTCATGTTTGTATGTTGTTTTGTAAAGATACCTGTATAAGTGTAACGCAGTTTTTAGGATACCAATGACCTCAGCAGGCAGAAACTTTGTGTGCGCTTTTGGCAAAGATCGATCTTGAAGGTTTTGCCAACTTAGTCAAAAGATCGATCGCCCTGAATTCACATTTAACACCGGAGGGGCGATCGCACGATTCGCGATCGGCTTACCAATGTATTTAGGAACAGGTTGTTTTGCATTAAAATACAATAAAATTTCGATATTTTTATCTACCTTTAGACAGGTATTTTATAAGTTATTTCTAGAAGAATATTTTGCTATTTATATCAGAATAACTGAATAAATAAAAGAAAATTTTAGGTAGCTAAATTAACTTTTAAGCGTTATATTGATTTATGGAATACAAAACCTAGGTGACTCACTTGGCTGACATCGTTGATACCGCCGTTTCGGCAGGCTCTTTTACAACTCTGGTTGCTGCCGTCAAAGCTGCTGGTTTAGTCGATACTCTCAAAGGCACCGGGCCCTTCACAGTTTTCGCACCCACAGACGAAGCTTTTGCTAAGCTTCCCGCAGGTACTGTAGAAGCACTGCTTAAGGACATTCCTAAGCTCACAAAAATCTTGACTTATCATGTCGTTGCTGGCAAAGTTATGGCTGCTGATGTAGTCAAGCTGAAATCTGCCAAAACAGTTGAAGGTTCAGAAGTGAAAATTGATGCTTCCAATGGCGTCAAAATCAATGATTCTACCGTTACCACAGCCGATGTTGCTGCTGATAATGGCGTCATCCACATCATCGATACAGTCTTGCTTCCTGCGTAAGCACAGATTTAGATAGTGCAATAATACTATCTTGAGGGCGGTGGCTGTTGTTAGCCACCGCCCGATTTTAATTGATAGTTAAAAATAAATATCTTACCATAAAGAATTGGTTGAAAGCCCCAAGTCTTTTAAGGAGAAATTAAAATCAGACTATTCATTACTCCAATCCTCGGACTTCCAGGTAGATGTCGCTATCAACTGTCAAGCGGTCAACCCTTCGACTTCGCTCACGACAAGCTGTCAAGCGGTCAACTGAATGAAGCAGCGCGATCGCAAAAACCATCATAGAGCAGGGGGAATTGGTCGATCGCACGAAGCGATTGTCTGCCCCAAATTTGTCGCCGCTGGATTTACCGGAAAAACAGGCTGTAAGCCAATAGCATTCGTACTCTGAAGCTTATTTGCGGTTGATGCGTAGATGCCATGCCGCGAAACCCAAAATTTCTCCCAGAAACCGGGTTGATGGGGGCTGAGCTTAAATAAGATACAATAAGAACCACAAGGAAAGTGCGATCGACATTATTTGACAGTCAAGCTATGCAATCTACAACTCAGTCCGAGACAGAAACGGCGATGGACGCTCCCAAACACGGATTGCCCGTTACAATCATTACAGGATTTCTCGGCAGCGGCAAAACAACCCTGCTCAACCACATCCTGACCAACCAGCAAGGTTTGAAAACAGCAGTTTTGGTCAATGAATTTGGTGAAATCGGCATCGACAACGAACTGATTGTCACTACAGACGACAACATGGTCGAGCTGAACAACGGCTGCATCTGCTGCACAATTAACGAAGATTTGGTTAATGCAGTTTACAAAGTTTTAGAACGTCAAGAAAAGCTCGACTATCTAGTAGTCGAGACCACCGGACTCGCCGACCCGCTGCCAGTAGCTCTGACTTTTTTAGGCACAGAACTGCGCGACATGACCCGTCTAGATTCAATAGTTACAGTAGTAGACGCAGCCAACTACAGCTTAGATTTGTTCAACTCAGAAGCAGCCTACAGTCAAATAGCTTACGGCGATATTATTATTCTCAACAAAACAGATTTGGTTGAAGAAGCAGATTTAGATTTGTTGGAAGTTAAGATTCGCGATGTCAAACAAGGTGCTCGAATTTTGCGAACGGTAAAATCGCAAGTTCCCTTACCTTTAGTCCTCAGCGTCGGATTGTTTGAATCTGACAAATATTTCCAATCTGAGGAAACTTCTAGCAGTCACGATCATCACGATCACGATCATCACGATCACGACCATCACGATCACGATCATCACGACCATCACGATCACGACCATCACGATCACGGTCATCACGATCACGATCATCACGATCATCACGATCATCACGATCATGCCCATCACGACCACTCCGGCCATTTAGACAATGACGGATTTACCTCAATTTCTTTCCAAAGCGACAAGCCGTTTTCTCTGAGGAAATTTCAATATTTCTTAGACCACCAAATGCCAACAAACGTGTTTCGCGCGAAAGGGATTATGTGGTTTGAAGAAAGTCCGAAACGGCATATTTTCCACTTGAGCGGCAAGCGATTTTCAATGGATGACGACCAGTGGAAAGGTGAGCCGAAAAACCAACTTGTTCTGATCGGTCAGGGTTTGGATACCGAGACTTTGCGATCGCAAATCGAAAACTGTCTCTGTATGCCTGCACCCAATCGCGGGAAAGGATTCGGAAAAAACTAACCTGGACGCAACTGTCACATTAAATCCAGGTACGTAGTTGCGCTTAAGCGCTCTTAAAATCCAGGTATGTAGTTGCGCTTAAGCGCTCTTAAAATCCAGGTACGTAGTTGCGCTTAACAGGTACGTAGTTGCGCTTAAGCGCTCTTAAAATCCAGGTACGTAGTTGCGCTTAAGCGCTCTTAAAATCCAGGTACGTAGTTGCGCTTAAGCGCTCTTTTTGGGATATCGGAAAGAGCGCTGAAGCGCAACTACGTACCTAAGAATTTATCCCTATATATGTCCAGGACTGTTTGAGATTTCCCATGCGAGTCATCATCCAGCGAGTCAAATCATCTCAAGTCCAAGTTAACGGTAAAATTATCGGCAAAATTGGCTGCGGACTCAACTTGCTTGTAGGTATTGCGGACACCGACACCGAAGCAGAACTCGACTGGATGGCTCGGAAATGCCTATAATTGCGTTTGTTTCCCGACTCGGCCAGCGACGGCGGGCGCTGGGACAAGTCCGTACAAGACATCGGCGGCGAGTTCCTGGTTTTGACATACTCCCCGGCGTAAACGCGCGGGGATTCTTTACGCTTCATCGAGATGTGCCTCCTTCGTGGTCTTACCTTCTCTCTGCGTACATTTAGAGTCGTGGCAATGCCCTATCCCGACTTTTTCTATATTTCTCGCAGCGTTTAAATCCCTGTCTTGCTGAGTACCACAATTAAGGCACACTAGCGAACGAACAGATAGGTCTATTTTACCCCACTTAAACCCGCAATCTGAGCACACTTGGCTAGTTGGTTAAGAGCGACTAATTACCCTGAATTCTCTGCCAAACTTTTCAGATTTAGCCTCACATAAAGCTCTAAACTCGTACCATCCTTGCTGACTAATTACTCTGGCAAGTTTCCGATTTTTGACCAGACCCGACACATTCAAATCTTCCAAAATAATAGTTTGATTCTCACTAACAACTTTGGTCGATAGTTTGTGCAGAAAGTCTTTACGGGTATCCCCCATTTGGTTGTGTAATTTAGCAATCTGAATGCGAGTTTTGTTTCGGCGCTTTGAGTCCTTGGGCTGCCTTGCCAACTTGCGTTGCAATCTGCGATTTTTTCGGTCTAACTGTTTGTAGCTTGGACTTTTAGCTGATGTTCCGTCGCTCATTGCTGCAAAGGTTTTAATACCCAAATCGATGCCGATGCTGTGTTTTTTAGCTTCGACTATATCGGGATTTATCTCTACAACAAAGCTCAGGAAGTAGCGGTTAGCACAATCATTGATGATTGTGACAGAGCTAGGAACTGACGGCAGTGCTCTCGACCAAATTGGCTTAACAATACCAATTTTAGCTAAATAAACCCCATCTTCTTTGATTGAGAAGCCTCCGCGAGTCAACCGGGCAGACTGGCTATTCGTGCGTTTTTTGAACTTTGGATAACCGACTTTGCGCCCTTTTCTTTTTCCCTTGCATGACTCAAAAAAATTCTTAAAGGCTGTCTCCAAATCTGCTACAGATTGCTGTAGTGCAATATTTGAGACTTCACTCAACCATGCTCTTTCCTCAGTTTGTTTGGCTTGAGTGATAACCTGATGAAGAAGGTTTGCCGATTTCGGTTTTTTTTCGGATTGTTTGCAAACGGCTAAAGCATCATTCCATACTACCCGCACACAACCAAACAACTGAGCTAAACTCTGTTGCTGTTGGTTGCTGGGATAGAAACGGAATTGATACCTTGCTTTCATTTTTACTGGCTATTTATTTACTCTATTATACTGCTATAGCCTTTATCAAAAAGATGAGGTATGACTGACAGCTTATATAACCGCTTAAACCAAGAGGGCCCAAGCCCAACAACATCCGCGAATCTTTCTGAGAACCGCTATATACTGCCAGTTGCTAACAATATCCAGAATTAAAGCCGTCCTAAAAAGACGGGGCTTGTATCCCAATTTTTTCGGTCAGTCAGTTTACTCTCTACGGCGACTGTCGCAAAGGTCGGCTTCTGGTCGTTCGATCGCTCTGCCGCCCCAGAAGCCGCCGAAAAACTTTATGAAAAATTTGTCGAAAAGTTGCGCCAGAGTGGCTTAAAAGTTGAAACAGGGCTGTTTGGAGCCATGATGCAAGTGTCGATCGAGAATGACGGCCCAGTCACTTTGGTATTAGAGTAGGTACGTTGTTGCGCTTGAGCGCTCAAGCGCAACAACGTACCTTTTTTTAATGTGCCAGTTGCGTCCAAGACTGACACTAATACTTCTTGTTCTCTTCTTTAGTATCTTCGCGGTTCGTTCAAAAAAAGCCGTTGCCCCTTTTAAAAGAAAATTTCTAAATTGACCGGGTTTCCCAACTGCTGTGGCGTAGGTTCTGAAGATAGTGCAGTTCGCTACATTCTGCCGAGTCTCAATTCCGCAATCTCCGACGCCGAAAACCCCCTCAAAAGGCCAGTTGCTAAATTGTCCACTCAGCGGCCCCGGAACACCGTCCATCTTTGTCGCGATCGCCACACCCGCATAACAGCTCAGAAGGCTTGTACAGTCAGGCTTTGAAGGCAATAAAATCTATCGTCAACAGCCAGCGCTTAAAATCAGATTCGGCAGCCAAAAAATGTTGCATGAGAGAGTGGAACACTGGCATCACTGTGCCTATCTGTATTTCCCTATATTCAATACATAGAGAGTTGAATCAGCCGTGCCAAGCGAAACCGCCAGCAACTGCCGCCTCGCTCCCTGAAAAATGTCCTCGCACTGCGCTACCACCCGATAAACGCCATGACTGTCACAACTGCCACCAACCCCGTCAACTGCAACACTGTTTCTAACCTCAACTTCATTCCAGCCGCCTCCACCGAACAAACCGCCGAAATCAATACAGTTTCCAGCATCGATGTCTTGGCTTTGGCTGAATTCGCCCTCAAAGAGTTGGAAGCAGAAATGAAAACTGCCAGCCGCAGCGCTCAAGCAGTGGCGATGCGAATTGCTAAGGAAGTCGAACGGATTTGCCAAAAAAGCGATCGCATCCAAATTTCCGGCGAAGTTGAAGCTTGGCAAATCACCTTGGCCGAACACCGGTTGCAAAAAACTCTCGAATTCTACCGCCTCGGTTCCAAACAAGGCCGCGTCCAACTGCACTCTCACCTCGCATCGATGATTTACCGTCATGTTGCTTCTTTCCGATCGAACTTGAACTTCCAAGCTCGCTACAACATGATTGAAGACTTTTTGCAAGGCTTTTACATCGAAGCTTTGCGCGCTTTCCGCCGCGAACACCAACTGGATCTCAACTACACTCCCCGCACCCAGATTGAATTGGCTGAGTACATGGCTTTCACCGAACAATACGCCAAGCGCCAAATCGGTTTACCCGGCCGCAACCGCCAACGCCTGATCGTGCTTCGCGCTCAAGGATTTGCTAAGGGCCAACCTCCCGAAACTGCGATCGACATTGAAATGGCTGTAGAATCCGGCAAGGGAGAAGATGCAGAAATGTACAGCCGCTCTCCGGCGCTGCAACAAGTCCGCGAACAAATGGTTTCGGAAACTGTCGATCCGGCTGATGCTGTGTTGCGCGATCGAGTAGTCGCTGAATTGATTGCTTATCTGGAATCGCAAAATCAGCCAGAATGTGTTAGCTACTTAACTTTAAAATTGCAAGACCTTTCGGCTTCGGAAATCGATCGCGTTCTCGGTTTGTCCTCCCGCCAGCGCGACTACCTGCAACAACGGTTTAAGTACCACGTCGAAAAATTTGCCCGCACTCAAAACTGGAAACTCGTTCACGAATGGCTGGGTGCTGATGTAGATCAAAAACTGGGCATGACTTCGGACAAATGGGAAACATTTCGCGCTCAACTGTCGCCCGAACAACAAGAACTGTTAGCAATGAAGCGGAATCAAGAATGCGATAAGGCGATCGCCACTGCACTCAACTGCACCCCCAAACAAGTCCAAAAACGTTGGGCGCAACTGTTGGATCTGGCAAGCCAGACTCGCAACAGCAGCCAAGCATAACGGGTGATCCAACATGAACGCAAGTGTTTTATTGAGATTGGAAAATGCGATGGGTGCGGCACCGGAACCGGAATGCCCGCCCCGCAGTCCGCTCTCAAATCTACCAGTGCTGCTCGATTATTACCCAAATTATCGCCGCTTTCCGGCAAATTCAATTTATTAAAACAACATTACTTTTATTAATATTTCCCATTCCCAGGTTATGCCTGGGATTTTTTTTATTAGTAATCATTAATCATAATTTATTAAAAATACAGGTAAAATTGGTTCGTAGTGAGGACTTCAGTCCTCATAAAAATTAGAGGACTGAAGTCCTCACTACGAACTTATAAAGATGATTTTACCAGACGTGATGTCAGTCATAACTTATTAGAAAATACCAGCCCAAAGGAGAGTACATCCCTGGGTTGAAAAGTGCTGTATCCGCTGCCTCCCCCCAATAAAAGATCTATAATTTTTATGCAGGTCTAAAAATTTTTGCTTTGAGGTGCGTAGTCATGTTTCCAGTGTGGTTGCAGGCAGAATTTTGGGGTTTAGTGGGTGGTTCGGCGCTGCTACTGGGAGCGGCGGTGGGTTACTTTATCAGGATTCCCCAGCGCGCGATCGCCACAATTATGGCTTTTGGCGCCGGTGTGCTGATTTGGGCGCTATCTTTTGAGTTGATGGATGAAGCTTACAAGCGCGGCGGTTTTGACTCAACGGCGATCGGCTTTTTGGGCGGCGCTGCTGTTTATACAGCCGCCAATTGGTTTTTGAATCAGCAGGGAGCAAAACACCGCAAGCGATCGGGCTCTTTGCACCCTGCTAAAACAGAATCAAGCGATAGCGGATTGGCGATCGCCGCAGCAGGGGGTATTTTAGCCACGATCTCAGATACGATGATTCCCGAAGCATTCGAGGAAACTCACGATTTTGCTGGCTTAATTACTGTCTGCGGGTTTTTAGCTGCTTTTGTTCTTAGCAAGTTAGGGGAAACATAATTAGTCATTGGCGATCGATCATCAATCATCATTATTTATTAGTCAGTGACAACTGGAAATGAGAAATTGCTGAAAGTTATAATGTTTTTGATATGGGCACAGACGAACTTGATATGTTGCCAAAGTGTATCTAGGAACAAAAAAGCGTATAATCAACATCAAAGACCGGAGCCAGTCAACAGGTGCTGAAAAATATATGTGTCTAGAGCCAGGGTATATCCTTCACGAAAGGTACCAAATTATCAAGAAATTGGGACAGGGAGGGTTTGCGATTACCTACAAGGCTAACGATCTAGCCAAACCCGGAAATCCCGAGTGCGTTGTTAAGGAAATTCCTTTTCCTTCATCGAATGCTCCGCACGTCTTGGAGAAGGCAAGGACGCAATTTGAAAAGGAAGCTAGTGCTTTGCGCTGTCTCGGCAATCACCCGTGCATTCCCCAATTATTCGCTTACTTTGAAGAAAACGACCATTTTTACTTAATTCAAGAATACATTGAAGGACATCAGCTCAAGGAAGAACTCACTCCAGGTACACAGTGGGAAGAGGATCGGGCGATCGCCTTGTTGCTGGAAATTCTGGAAATTTTAAAGTTCGTCCATAAACAAAATATTATTCATCGCGATATTACACCTTCTAACTTAATTCGGCGCACAACAGATAACAAAATTGTTTTAATTGATTTTGGGGCTGTCAAAGAAATCAGCACTTTGACTGCTGACTCTACAGGTAGAATATTCACATCGCAGGCGATCGGCACCAGCGGTTATATGTCTCCGGAACAATCAAATGGGCGTACTGCCCATGCTGGTAATGATATTTACTCCGTAGGGATGATCGTGATTCAAGTTCTCACCGGGAAGCATCCCACAGAGCTCAAAAACTACGATGGTGCTGGTGAAATTATCTGGCATGACTCCACGTCCGATCGCACTCCGCTACCAGTGAGTGATAATCTAAAAAATATTCTCGATCAGATGGTTCGCTTCCACTATCGAATAAATCGATATCAATCTGTGACTGAGGTTTTGCGAGACTTGAACGCGATGCGATCGCCTCTATTACTCGAACCTGCGCCGAATTTGGGAGCGTCTGATTCTGATGAAGTTTCGCCAAACCAGGATTCGCCACCGAGCAAAGAACCCGAGTCAGGCCAAACTCCGCCGCAGGGGCGATCGCGCTTTCGCTGGCTGCTGTTGGGTGTTGCGGTAATTGCCGCAGGGGCGATCGTAATTTCAAACATCAAAAAATCCCCGATAATCCATAAAAATTCCCCGCAATCGACCCTACCTACAGCCTCACCTACACCCTCCCCAGATGGTGTAAGTTCCGGCGAAAAACTCCTAGTAAAAACCGCCGCCATGTGGTCAAAACAAAGGGCAATAAATGAATTTGCGGAACCAAATTATCCTGAAGCTTTAAAATTGTTCAAACAGTCCTGGCAGGAAGACCGCAGAGATCCAGAAACTTTAATTTACACCAACAATGCTCTGCTAGAGGCGATAGGTGCAGAGTATTATACCATCGCAATTGTTGTTCCCATTCGCAGAAATCAGGACGGGACAGGAACTATAGTCAATGCAAGTTTAGCCGAAGAACTGCTGCGCGGTATTGGTCAAGCTCAAACCGAAGTTAATTTAGGTCTTCTGTCTGCAAATAACAGCGAACGAGATTTTCCCGGTCAAGGCTTTCTCGAAGCAAAATCGATTAAAGGAAAAGGTCTAAAAGTAATCATTGCTGATGATGCCAATATCAAATCCTACGCAGTTCAAAGGGCAAATTATCTAGTCACTCAACCAAATATTCTAGCAGTCATCGGACACTACACGAGCGACATGACGGTAGAAACAGTAGATATTTACAATCAAAATAAGCTGGTCGCCATTTCTCCGGGAAGCACAACAGAAGAACTAACGCGCAAACCTCGGAAATTTTTCTTTCGGACAGCCCCAACAACTAGCAAAGAAGCTGAAGGCTTAGTAAATCAACTGATTAAAGTCGGTCAAAAAAGAGTTGCCGTTTTTTACAATCCCAATAGTCCGTTTAGCGCATCTTTGTGGGAAGAATTCAAAAAGCAATTTGAAGCCGAAGGAGGTTCGACTTTTAGATCCAGTAATTACGACTTATCTAAAAATGATTTTAACGCCGAAGCAGCTATCAAAGAAGTTGAGAAAGCAGGAATAACAGCCATAGCTCTCTTTCCCGACGGTCAAGTCACTAATTCTCTCGAACACGCGCTCGATATGATTAAAATCAACGATGGTCTCAATTGGATTGTTGGCCCTTGGACTCTATACGATCCGAGAACTTTAGAAGCAGTAAAACAGGTAAAGTCTGTTGAAAAACTCGCCGTATCCGTGTTTTGGCATCCGTTAATCAGTTTTGATAAAAAGTTTCCAGTTAATGCTGAAAAATTGTGGGGAGGCCCAGTCAATACTCGATCGGCTTTAACCTACGATGCCGCTAAAACGCTGATTAAATCCCTAGAATTACAGCCAGAACCCAGCCGTGAAGGAATGCAAAAAACCTTAGCATCTCCAGACTTTAAAGCTGACGGTGCCACGGGTATAATTGAGTTTGACTTGACAACTGGAAATCGGAAAAACCCTCCTAAAGCTTTAGCGCACGTTGTTGCGTGTGCTAGAGAACAATTTGGTGTTACGTTTGTGCCGATCGAATTTCCGACAGCCGCCGCCGCAGGTTTAAAGTGCGACTAACGCTTTGCCAGAAAGAATTGGTTGAAAGCCCGCCCGCCCGGGAGAAATTAAACTCAGACTATTCATTACTTCAATCCTCAGACTTAAGGGTAGAGGTTTCTCTCAAACTGTCAACTGTCAACTGTCAACTGTCAACTGTTGAAAGTACCTGTGGGTATCAGCCCCCAACATTT
Organism: Microcoleus sp. PH2017_28_MFU_U_A; assembly: GCF_020738035.1. NCBI lineage: Bacteria > Bacillati > Cyanobacteriota > Cyanophyceae > Oscillatoriales > Microcoleaceae > Microcoleus > Microcoleus sp. PH2017_28_MFU_U_A. The sequence goes on along the minus strand of NZ_JAEQCX010000064.1, from coordinate 28,680 downwards.
AAAGAAAAAATTAGATATAGTGAACAAAGCTAGTTTTTTTTATAATAATGCTTATGACGGTCAATCTCGCTCCCTCAACAAGTTCTAGCCTCAAACCAGAATCCCAGAATATCTCGGCACTCAAACAAGTCTTGCAGACGATTGATGCCGATAGCTGTCCGGGTTCCTATAACTTCCATATGCACACAGTCTACTCCGACGGGCGATTGAAGCCCGAGAAATTGATGGAACTTGCGATCGCAGGTGGCCTCAAAGGCTTCGCTATCACCGATCACCACAGCACCAAAGGCTACGTTCAAGCTCAAATTTGGCTGGATAACTGGAAATTAAAGCATCCCGACAGGACTACCGCAGCGCCGACTCTTTGGACTGGCGCTGAAATTAACGCTGAATTGCTCAAAAACGACGTACACATTCTCGCTTACGCCTTCGATCCTGAACATCCCAGTCTCACACCTTACTTGCGAGGTAAAGGCACTGAAGGCCACGCTTCTTATTCCGCAGCCAGGGTAATTGAAGCGATTCAGGAAGCAGGAGGTTTAGCGGTTCTAGCACATCCTTGCCGGTATCGATCGATCGCAGATCAACTAATCCCAGAAGCAGCCCGTCTTGGCATTGACGGCGTAGAAATTTACTATGCTTACGGTAATCCTAATCCTTGGAAACCGAGTCCCAAACAAACTGCTTTAGTCAAAGATTTAGCTGAAACCTATGGTTTACTGGGAACTTGTGGAACTGATTCTCACGGCCTGAGTCTTCTTGTCCGAATCTAGATAGCATTAAGGTGCGTCATGGGATTTGGTATTTGAGCTTTTAGATTGGCGATCGGCGATCGAAATTATCATGCTGACCGCATTTTCGTTTGCTGGTTCAAAAGAGTTTGGGAAACTATAGCCTTTCTCAGTAACATGAGGTACTCTCAGATCGAAAGCATCGGAGGAGCCAGCGTACCTCACAGCGCTTGACAAACGTTATAGATAAACGAGCGAAGCGAGAAAACGAAACCTCAATCATGTTTCTTTAAATACCAAATTAAAACCCAGCTCAATACAGACAGCCTTCTCAATTTCTTCCCAATAAAAATCTTCTAAAACTCCCTGTTTGTTTTTAATTCTTTGAGCATCTACAGCTCTCATTTGACTTAAGTTTATGTGCCGTTCTCCGTTTAGTCCATTTTGCGAAGTTGGAACAACATTCACAACGAATGGATAAGTTTTTTTCCAAGGCAATAAAGGGGCAACTATTGTAGTTGTCCCATTTTGATTGCCAACATCATTCTGCAAAATTAGACAAGGACGCTGCTTACCGGTTTCATGACCGGTCGTGGGTTCTAGATCGACCCACCATATTTCTCCTCGTTTGTAAGTTAATATCCCGTTAGGCATTTAAACCATCGCCTACCGCAACATCCCAAACGGAAATCTCTTCTTGAAAATCAGGATCGCTAGCCTGCTCTTTATAAGCATTTTCCAGCTCTTGCATCATAATCCTCCTTTTTTCCTTCCAGAGAATTTCATTTATGAAACTACTACGATTACTTGCTAGCCGATCGACAAAATCTAGAATTGTGTCATCCAAAGTAATACTGACTTTTTTGCTCATAAATTATTAATTTCATGCGACTGACGAGTATGACTGTACTATCATACTAACCAATGCTACAACCTTTGTCAAGGTTAATCTAGAGCTTCAAGAAGAGGTAGCAGCCCGGAGCCCAGCCTTTCATAGATGTGACGTGCTGGATTCCGATCGAGATTGCTTCCGCTCCCGATCGTAGCAACAGACATCCAGCCTCTTTCATCTTTCCGGGAACAACTGACAAGCCCTGATAGTTGGCTGATTTGCCCAATCCAAGCGAGAAGTGCCAAATCGATCCATCCAACCTTCTAAATAAGCCCGATTAGCCTTTTTTTCCTCAGGATCGGAGGTGTTCATCGGATGAGGTGCTAAACCGAAAATAGTCGCTGTTGTCACGCAAAACATCGACTTCTGAAAACTTTGGCAAATTTGTACGCGCAAATCGTCTTCACCGCGACAGCTAGTTCGATAAATTTCGTGCAAATAATCGGGCAGATAATGCCGCATATCTTGCATCAATTGAGTTGGTGGAATTCCTGCACCTCCGATGGGTAAAGGATCTGCAAACAAAGCCCCGTAGCTAAATTCTTTTTGTTCTTCTGGGATTTGATGTGCTTGGGCGTTGTAGGAAACTGTGCCAAAAAAAGCTGTTCCTCTAAAGAAAACTGCTTCTACATAAGGTACTGCTACATCTGCTAAAAATGTCAAGTTGGCCGATGCGGGCAGGATATCGTAGACTTCGCCGCGAATCTTGACGCTGTAGGTGATTGGTAGGGCTGCGGCGCTTACTAAACCGGCTAAGACGAAATCTACTATCTCTGCGATCGACTTAATTGTACCGGCTTCGTAGCGATCGGACAAATCGATAAATAAATCGCTCATTACCCGCCAAAACTGCCCCAAACCCGTGTAATAAGCCAACATCCGCACTTGTTCCGGCAAAAACTCCGGGAATGCTTTGTGGAGTCCCTGCATCAAAAAGTTGCCTTTTAACTTAGCTGCGATCGCCTTTTCGGCCAAATTGCTAAATTCTGGAGTATCCAAATAACTGTCCAAACCGCCGCCGCCGTGCCACATCATGGTTCTCATGCAATATTCGGCATACTCAAAATTTATGCGATCGTGCCACAAATAGCGCAGTAATTTCGGCGCTGTCACTTCTCCGTTGAAATATTTAAAAAACGGGAAAAGCACTAAAAATTGTTCTTCTGCGATGTAGTTAAGATTGCGAGAATACGCATCAAGAACTATGGCGTAACTTTTGAGAACTCCAACCACTTCTACTACATTTTCGGTAGATTCTGGAAGTAAAGCTTTGCCTGATTCCAAGATGTCAATGTAGGCGGATAGGGGATGGGAAGATGGTTTTAATACGGTACTTGTCATTTGATTTCCTCAACCTTAATTGAATAACTATGTTTTAGCTTTGGTTCGTAGTTGCGCTTGAGGGTTCATGAGAGCGAGTCAACGCACAACTACATTGAATAACTATGTTTTAGGTTTGTAGTTGCTCTCTTCGCCGGCCGGCGCTCAAGCGCAACTACATACCTATGAAAGATTTCACTCCAAGTTTTGAGCAACTTGTTTAACTTGTGCGGGTACAGTCGATACTAAGCCGATCGCAGTTTTCTCACTCAAAGCCACTAAAACTCCCGGCTGCAATCCCATGATGGTGATGATTACGGCTAAAACTAGCGAAGGAATGCGATCGCCCCAGCGGACTTGCGGCAAATTCACCACCAAATCGGAAAGGCGCCCGAAAAAGGCGCGGTTGACCATAATTAAAAAGTAAACTGAAGTCAAACCAGTCCCGATCATGCAGAGCAAAGTTTGGATCGGAAACACTGGTAAACTGCCCCTAAATATCAAAAATTCAGCAATAAATCCCGACAACCCGGGAATGCCGGCACTCGCCATTACACCGACAATCATTAAACTGCCAATTACCGGCAAACCGCGATCGGGATTGAACAAACCTTTGAGCACATCTATGTTGCGACTGCCGGATTTTTTGTAAACAATCCCGACACTCAAAAATAGCAACCCGGAGATTAAACCGTGGCTAACCATTTGCAACACAGTTCCTATCATACTAATCTCAGTAGCTGCGGCGCTAGCTAGCAAAATGTAGCCCATGTGCGCGATCGAACTGTAAGCTACAATTTTTTTCATGTCTTTTTGGGCGATCGCGCAACTAGCCCCGTAAAGCACACTCACCACCGCCCAACTCGCCAACCAAGGCGCAGCCACCGCCCACGCATCCGGGAACAAACCCAAACCAAAGCGCAGCATCCCGTAGGTTCCCAGCTTCAACAGCACCCCCGCCAGCAGCACCGAAACCGGAGTCGAAGCTTCTACGTGAGCATCCGGCAGCCAAGTATGAAAAGGCACCAAAGGAATCTTAATCCCAAAAGCGAGCAATATCCCTGCCAGCAACACAATTTGTCTGACCAAAGGCAACGGCGAGCCTCCTTCCAAATGCGATGCACCGGCTGCACCAACCATATCAAAACTAGAAGCACCGCTGAGCCAAGCTACACCCAAGAAAGCAGCCAGCAATACTATTCCCGAAAATGCCGTATAGATTAAAAACTTAGTAGCGGCATAGCCTCGGCGCTCGCCTCCCCAAATTGCAATTAACAGGTAAAGCGGAATTAGTTCTACCTCGAAAAACAGGAAAAATAGCAACAAGTTTTGAGATAAAAAAGCTCCGGTGACGCCGCCACTAATTAACAGCATCAAAGAATAATAAAGTCGAGGTCTGCGGATCGCCTCATCCGTAGCGTAAATCGCTACACCTGTCAGTAGGGTATTTAAAATTACTAAGGGCAGAGACAAACCATCAACGCCGAGATTGTAATTAAATCCCAAATCATCGATCCAAGGAATAAATTCCGAAAACTGTAATTGACTGCTGTTGGCATCAAACTGAGCTGCCACAAACACCGATAGAATAAAAGTTACACCCGCAATGGCGATCGCGGCATTCCGAACTATTTTAGAGGCGATCGCACCGGGCCAAAACCCAATCAGGGCGGCCGCCAACATTGGTATCCAGATTAAAGCACTGAGCATCAATTAAAACTTTCCTTTATTACACAATATTTAGAACTATATTTAAGATTAACCCAAAGCCACTGCATAAAATAGCGATCGGTTAATTTTCTTATTACAATAGATGCAAATTTCTCGAAAATCCTCCTATGACTTCTAGTCTTACAGATCGAGAAGATTTGCAAGTTAAATGGGAGCATCTCATTTTTGCAAAAAATATCTTTTCTGGGAGTGCTGTCCCCCCCGAGCAAGGTGTACAATACTCGCTCGGGGGCGACAGCACTACGACATAATTTCACTGCCCGAACTTTTACCCGGTTGGGAAGTTCCGGTTATAGAATTGTGGCCGATCGACTTTGAATAAAACTAGGGACAAAGCAGACAAACCAAAAACAATTTATCTGCGTTTATCCCCGTTCATCCACCAAAATCTGCGGTTTAGAATTGCCAAATAATCAGCGCCAGTAACGCCGCAACTCCCCCCGCAATAGTCAACACATAAAACTGCGATTGACCGGTGCCGCTGTATTTCAAACCTTCACCGCTGAAAATTGTGGCAAAACCGAACAAATTCACCGCCCCATCTACTACATACTTGTCAGTCCAAGCGCTGACTTTCGCAATAGAAGCTACGGCCCAAACCACAGTCAAGCGGTAAACTCGATCGATATAAAAGTCGTAAGCAAACAAATCCTGCACCGCTGGAATCGGCAGTCGTACCGGTCGAGGTAAAACGTTGTACCAATAAATCGCCACGCCAGCCCCAACCCCAATCAAGCCAGATAACACCAACAGTGGAGTATCCAGAGTCTTCAACAGCAAATTTAAACTATCAAAATCCCCAGTTTCCGCCCAAGGCCCAGTCCAACTAATTAAAAGTTGCCACTGCTGCAACATCCAAGGCACTAACAGCCCAATCACCGTCAAAATTACCATCGGCAAAGCCATCGGCCAACCGACTTCGGGTGCTCTGCGAGTTTTGGGTTGCGGTTTTCCGACAAATACTAAGGCGAATACGCGAGTTAAATTGAGCGCAGTTAAACCGTTAACTAACAGCAGCACAACTACCAACCACAATGGCACTGTCCAAAAACCGTTCAGCCACCGTCGCATTACCCAAAAGTTGCCCATCGGCAATAGGGCTACCATCCCCGCAGCGCCAACTAAATAAGCCATTGTTGTGGCGGGCATCTTTGACCACAACCCACCCATTTCTGTTAAATCTTGAGTGTTGGTTGTGACAATTACTGACCCTATGCTCATGAATAATAGTGCTTTGGCGATCGAGTGCGCGAACAGCAGCAGCAATGCAATGTCAACGTGATTCTGCCCCACCGCGATAAACACTAAACCCATAGAAGCGCTGGTAGAATGCGATAGTGTTCTTTTGATGTCGATTTGGGCGATCGCCACTAAGGAAGCCCCAACAGCCGTCACCGCACCCAAAACCACCAGCACCAAACCAGTTATCGGCGACAGCGCTAAAACAGGCTGAAGTTTAATCAAAACATAAGCCCCACCACCCACAACCACCGTATTCCGCATAATCGAAGCCGGGTTCGGCCCTTCCATCGCCTCGTCGAGCCACAGGTGAAACGGAAATTGAGCGCACTTGGCTGTAGGTGCGGCAATTAAAGCCAAGCCTAAAAGAGTCGCAACTAAAGGAGATAAAGTTGCAGTTTCCGCCCATTCTTCTAAATCCGAAAAATTTAAACTTCCGGCTAAAGTTGAAAGCGTTACTACTCCCATCAGCAGCGGTACATCTCCTACACGCTTGGTTAAAAACGCATCTCTAGCCGCCGTCACTACCAGCGGTTGAGCGTACCAAAATCCGACTAGCAAATAAGTTGAGAGCGTCAGCACTTCCAGCAAACCGTAGGTTAGCAGCAGCGAATCGCTAATCGCAATCCCGCTAATTGCCGCTTCAAAAAAACCTAGCAGCCCAAAAAATCGAGCTAGCGCCCAGTCTTTTTCCATGTAGCCGAGAGCGTAAATTTGTGCTAGCAAACTCAAAACTGTCACTAGCTCCATTGCTCCGACGCTGGTCGTGGAGATTTCTATGGCAAAAGACAAATCTAAATCTGCTGCTTGCACCCAGTGGAGGAGCAAATGTTGGGGCGCTCGATCCCAAGTTGCTGTAAAAATCACTGACCCGTGGATGAAAGCCAACACACTCATCAGTAAATTGAAGTAAGCCGCAGGTCTTGGCCCTGTTGTGCGAACGGTTCCCGTAGACCACGGCAAAGTTAGAATCGCGCCTATTAAGCCATATAAAGGTATCCACCAACAGGTTTGGAGGAGAAATTCTGTCATTTAATTTATTCCTTAAACTTCAAATTACCGGCTACCTTTATACAAAGGCAGTTCCGGGCGATCGCGCCACAGTGTAAAAATTTGACGTAAAACTTTGACTAAACCCGATCGTATAGCTTTAGCAAAATAATTTGCACCCAAAATTAACTATACATTAAAGCATCAAAACTTAGTATTCTCTGAATACCAAATTACAGGCTGCTGGGGGTCGGCACTCAAAAAAAAAAGCCCGCATCTCGGCCAAGACTGTCTTTTTTGTCTGTTTACCCGCGATCCCCCCTGGGAAATCTCGAAGTTGACCGACACCGACATCCCCAGCCCCCACCCACCGAACTCTAGTTTACAGGTATTTGTACTTACTTGACTGCCAGCTCGCCGCCCGCATCTACTCCTCTATATATTAAGATTATTAAATAAATATTAAAATATTTGAAGTAACATAAAAAAATTTAATTTTTGTTATTAAACATTATGATGTTAGTTTATATTGTCAAGGTGGACAGCTTCCCCTATTCTATAAGGATAGGAAGCTTTACACTGCATTCCTAAATAATGTGGGCCTCCCCGTCCAAATTTTTAGATTTCTCAAAGATTTGTTACGGTAATTCCGCTAATCCTCAACTTGGAGATTCAAAAATGTCAATTGCCGTGGGAATGATTGAGACAAAAGGTTTTCCCGCTGTTGTGGAAGCTGCCGACGCTATGGTTAAAGCTGCTCGCGTTACCCTCGTGGGCTATGAAAAAATCGGCAGCGCTCGCGTCACCGTAATTGTGCGCGGCAACGTGTCGGAAGTCCAAGCCTCAGTTGCAGCAGGAGTGGAATCCGTCAAGCGGGTGAACGGCGGAGAAGTCGTCTCTACCCACATCATCGCTCGCCCCCACGAAAACCTAGAATATGTTCTACCAATTCGTTATACAGAAGCAGTAGAGCAGTTCCGAGGCTACTAAGTTCTTAGCGCGCTAAAAATTCGTTTGACGAAACGTTTGACGAAAAGCAGCGCGATCGTCAAAAATTTACAGTTTAGTTCCCAAAATATTCAATCAGGAGTAAAACCAATGGCAATTGCAGTTGGCATGATCGAAACCTTAGGCTTCCCCGCAGTTGTAGAAGCCGCTGACGCGATGGTCAAAGCAGCCCGCGTCACCTTGGTAGGATACGAAAAAATCGGTAGCGCTCGCGTTACTGTCATTGTAAGAGGAGATGTCTCGGAAGTGCAAGCTTCCGTAGCCGCCGGAGTAGAGTCAGTGAAGCGCGTTAACGGCGGACAAGTGATGTCCACCCACATTATCGCCCGCCCTCACGAAAACTTGGAATACGTGCTACCCATTCGCTACACCGAAGCTGTAGAACAGTTCCGCGAAGGCGTGAGCGGCATTCGTCCTCTCAACAGATCTTAATACAAGCCCGAGGCTGTTAGGGGCGTTTGGTAATTAAAAATTAAAAATTAAAAATTAAAAATCGCGATGTTTTTGATTTAATATTTTTAATTTTTAATTGAGGTAGTCATGGGATATTGGTTATTAGTCAGTCGATTTTAGATTTTAGATTTTAGATTTTAGATTTTAAAATTGACTCCACAGATTAATCTGGGAGATTTAAGTTTAAATCTAAGATTTTGGAATCGACAGTCAAAATCGTCTAGAGCTTGTATCCGTTTGTTTTACGGGTCATGAGTTATGAGTTATGAGTCATTAGTCATTAGTTAGTAGAAGAAACTACTATCTTATGCAGAAATTAGACTAAAAAAAACTCATAAAAAAAAGACAAGTGACGGTGTAAAAATGACAATTACCAATTACCTATTACCTATTACCTAAAATGCAAATGGCCAAAGTTCTCGGCACAGTTGTCAGTACCCAAAAAGAGCCGACGCTGAGAGGATCGAAATTTCTACTGCTGCAATTCATCGATGAAGAAGGTTCGCCAGTTCCCGGCTATGAAGTAGCCGCTGACTGTGTGGGCGCTGGTATAGATGAATGGGTTTTAGTCACCCGCGGCAGCGGGGCCCGGATCGCGCCAGGGAGCGAAAACCGTCCGATCGATGCTCTGGTAGTAGGCATTATAGATACTGTCAATGTAGAAAATCGCCTCATTTACAGTAAAAAAGACGACCCGTACCGCTAGTTGACAGTTGACAGTTGACAGTTGACAGTTGACAGTTGGCAGTTGGCAGTTGGCAGTTGACAGTTGACAGTTGACAGTTGACAGTTGACAGTTGGCAGTTGACAGTTGACAGTTGGCAGTTGACAGTTGACAGTTGACAGTTGACAGTGAACAACTAACAACTAACAACTAAAAAAAATTTTCAGTTTTAGGAGAACTTAATTTATGGCAGTCCGCAACGTTGCGGCTCCCCCGACGCCTTGGTCGAAAAACTTGGCTGAGCCCAAAATTCATGACACCGCCTACGTACATTCCTTTTCTAACATTATTGGGGATGTGCATATCGGTTCTAATGTGATGATTGCCCCCGGGACATCTATCCGCGCCGATGAAGGCACTCCTTTTTATATCGGAGGAGGAAGCAACATTCAAGACGGAGTAGTGATTCACGGTTTAGAACAAGGCCGAGTCACAGGAGACGACGACAAATCCTATTCTGTGTGGGTGGGGAAAAATACTTCCCTCACCCACATGAGTTTAATTCACGGCCCAGCATACGTGGGCGACGAGTGCTTTATCGGCTTTCGCTCTACGGTGTTCAATGCCAGAGTGGGCAACGGCTGCATTGTCATGATGCACGTATTAATTCAAGATGTGGAGATTCCTCCCGGTAAGTACATACCTTCGGGAGCCATCATCACTAATCAGCAGCAAGCCGATCGCCTGCCTGACGTTCAAGATTCAGATGTTAAATTTGCGACCCACGTCATCGGCATCAATGACGCTCTGAGAACGGGTTATCGCTGCGCTGACAACATCGCTTGTCTAGCACCAATTCGCAACGAGCAAGCTAAAAACTCAAATATCACTCAAATGAATTATTCTACCTATGCCGGCACCCAATTGAGTTCCTCTCTAGCCGATAGCATCCGCAATTTGCTAGCCCAAGGATACAGCGTGGGAGCGGAATATGCCGACGCCCGTCGGTTCCGTACCGGTTCTTGGCGCACTTGCGGCCCAATTTCCTCAACTCGCGACTCTGAAGTAATCGCAGCTTTGTCGGCTTGTATGGCCGATCACCAAGGAGAATACGTCCGCTTGATCGGGATTGACACCAAAGCCAAGCGTCGCGTACTCGAAGAAATCGTCCAAAGACCGGGAGAAAACGGCTCTAACGGTAACGGCGCCACAACTCACAAATCTAACGGTAAAGTTGCACAAACTGCCTATCAAAATGGCGGTTCCGCATCCAGCAAATTGAGCGCGGAAACAGTGGCTCAAGTTCGCGGCTTGCTAGCTCAAGGCTTCAAGGTTGGCACAGAACACGCCGACGCGCGCCGCTTCCGCACCAGTTCTTGGCAAAGCGGGGCTTCGCTGCAAGTCAGAAACGAATCTGAGGCGATCGCCGCTTTAGAATCTGTGATGAACCAATATCCGGGCGAATACGTGCGCTTGATCGGGATTGACCCGAAAGCTAAGCGCCGCGTAGTTGAAGAACTGATTCAGCGTCCCGATGGCCCTGTGGCTCAATCGGCTAAACCGGGTGCAACATCAGCATTCAAAGCCACGACGACTGGTTCGGCTGGAAGTGGAAAGTTGACCGGCAAGACGATCGACCAAATCCGCAATCTGCTCTCCCAAGGCTACAAAATTGGCACGGAACACGCCGACGCGCGCCGTTTCCGCACAGGTTCTTGGAGCAGTTGCGCGCCGATCGCCACCAACCGCGAATCCGAAGTAATTTCGGCTCTCGAAAGCTGTATGACAGAACACAGTGGCGATTACGTCCGCTTGCTCGGTATCGACTCCAAGGCCAAGCGCCGGGTACTCGAAGAAATTATCCAACGACCATAATTTGTCAGGTAATTAGCTGCTTTCTCCCGTTAAGTGCTCGCGTTGGGCTAGCGGGAGAATCAGTTGACAGTTGACAGTTGACAGTTGACAGTTGTCACGAAGGAAGAAGGAAGAAGGAAGAAGGAAGAAGGAAGAAGGAAGAAGGAAGAGTTGACAGTTGACCTGGGACAGTTGACCTGGGACAGTTGACCTGGGACAGTTGACCTGGGACAATCAAAAATCTTCAATCCCCAATCGAAAATCCAAAATCCAAAATCGTTTGACAGTTGACAGTTGACCTGGGACAAAATAAGGAAGGAGATTGGAGTAATGAATCGTCTGATTTTAATTTCTCCCGATCGGACTTGAGGCTTTCAACCAATTCTTTCTGGCAAGTCAAAATCGAGCTTTTCATTATTAGTAAATAATCGTTTATTAGATTGATAGAGTTAAAATAATCATTCTAAAAAGCGATAAATTAAAGTCGTTTTATCTAAAATCATAGCTCATTTCAAGGTGAAGTTGAATGTATTTATCGCCACTGCAATTAAGTAGCAACTCTCAGATTTTCCTGAGTGGCGATGTAGTTGTGAATGAAGGTGTGGCGATCGCCCCAGGAGTCATCCTCCAAGCAGATCCGGGTAGCCGGATCTCGATCGCCGCCGGTGCCTGTATCGGTATGGGAGTTATCCTTCACGCCCGCGAAGGTACTCTCGAAATCGCAGCGGGCGCAATGCTGGGTGCAGGAGTGTTGGTGGTAGGTGCGGGGAAGATTGGCGCAAATGCCTGTATTGGCGCGGGAACAACGCTGATTAATCCTGCGATCGACCAAATGCAAATTTTGCCCGCAGGTTCTCTGATCGGAGATACCAGCCGCCGAGTCGCAGCAGAACCAACCGCAGAAACCGCAGAAACCGCAGAAGCCCAAACCGCTGCACCGGAAACCCCCACAGGCACTACGCCACCAGTTGAACCAACCGTCGATCGCCCGATCGACGACCCGCCCGAACCCGCCCAAACACAGCCTCAAACACCGCCAGAGACAGCCCCAGATCCATCACCAGAAACCGCCGCCAATCCGCCTCCCCAACCAGGAGAAGTCCCAACTATTCTGTACGGTCAAGCTCACATCAATCAGTTGCTGGGGACGCTGTTTCCGCACCGACAAGCTTTTAATCGATCGCAGGAAAACGGTCAAACTCTCTCGGGCGGTACCGGATAGAGGTCATTGGATTGGAGAATTTCCATTTTTCGATTTGAGATTTATTCCACAGATGAATCTGAGACGTTAAAATATTGTCTAAATTTTCGATCTCGACCCTCATGAGTGTCTGGTGCTGGTATCCATTTTGGGGCATGGTAATTTCTACAAAAGGCAGTTATGCTTAAGGAAGAATCAAAAAAATATAAATAGGTAATCTCATATTATTTGTAGCTCAGCAATTTTTAAGGTCTTGCAGCATAAATATGTATCTTGCAGCTCGTGCAGTTTGTCTTCTCATCTGAGACACTAAAACTATCAACAAATTTTTATTTTTGGAAGTTTCTAAGGGTAATCGAAGATGGACGGACAAATAGATCGTAACAGCAGTGACTCCGGGCGATCGCAGCGCCAGGAATATTTCAAAGACACCGCTTTGGGCTTGGTATCTACCAAGAGTTTTCCGGCAATTGTCGGGACTGCTGACATGATGCTGAAGTCCGCAGGGGTCATTTTAGTAGGATACGAGAAAATTGGTTCCGGTCACTGTACGGCGATCGTCCGCGGGCGCATTTCCGACGTGCGTTTGGCTGTGGAAGCAGGAGCTCAGACAGCCGAACAATTCGGACAGTTTGTTTCTAAGCTGGTGATTGCTAGGCCTTTGGCTAATTTGGAAGTGGTTTTGCCGATCGGCTTTCGCCTAACTCAACTGTCGGAAAGCGGTAGTTATTCTCGACTGAGCAATCAGGCGATCGGTTTGCTCGAAACGCGGGGATTTCCCGCAATGGTCGGCGCTTGCGATGCTATGCTCAAATCCGCCGACGTACACTTAGCCGCCTACGAGAAAATTGGCGCCGGTTTGTGCACGGCAATTATTCGCGGTGCAGTCGCAGATGTCGCAGTCGCCGTAGAAGCCGGGATGTACGAAGCTGAGCGCATTGGCGAGTTGAACGCCGTGATGGTAATTCCCAGGCCTTTGGAAGATTTGGAACAAACTTTGCCGCTGGCGAGTTGCTGGATAGAACAGCGCACACCTGTGAGGGTGCCTATCTCTGTTCAGGAAAAGGAAAAAGAATTGGTCGAACTTCCAGATTTGGAGAAATTGAGAGTTTATGTGGAAGAGGAAATCAATCGCTAATTGGTAATGGGTAATCGGGAATTGGTAATTACCCAACAAAAGTTTGTAGAGACTAGGTGCGGGAAATACTGAGACCAATTTGAGAATCGAGATATAAATCTTACCAGAACAGAGTACGTGTAGTGATTTGTAGGCTCGCAGCCTCGTAAGCTGAATTTGGTGATTAGCCGATCGCCTCGGCATCTAGAGACAGATAACGCCAACGAAAACTCGATTTTTGCTCAAAAGTCGATCGGGTAAAAAATCGAACTCACGAAGTAAATGCAGCCGAGTTACAGGCTCTTTTAACAGGATTTAACTGCTGTTAAGATAAACCTAAAATCCTGTTTCGGGTAGATTTCCTGGAATCAGTTAAGAGTTAATCGGGGTGCTGTGTGGATGCTCTTTCAACAGATTAACCTCTGTCGAACTCAACACTGAGTGCAAAGGAATCAATCCAGAATCCAGCAAGGAATGAAAGTTGACCTATGAACATCAAAGAATCGAACCTCAACCATTTTTATAAGCGCGGGTTGCACAGCGCCAAGCAAGGCAACTACGAAGCGGCACTTGAGGACTTCGATCAGATACTGCAAGTCAATCCCGCCGATGCCAAAGCTTACAACAATCGCGGCTTGGTTTACTATTATATGAAAGACTACCAAAAGGCGATCGCAGACCTCAGCCAAGCACTAGATATCAATCCTAATTTGTTCGAGGCATACTTGAATCGAGGCAATGCTTGGCGCCATCTCGGAGAAAACGAAAAAGCCATTGACGATCTCAACTGTGCTTTAGTAAATAAGCCTGACAGCCACGCTATCTACAACAACCGGGGACTCGTACTTGCTAATTTAGGACATTACGAAGAAGCAATAGAAGACTACGATCGAGCTATCTCGATCAATTCGCAAAATTATAAAACCTATTACAACCGAGGTCGCGCTTACTACCTTTTGGGAGAAAAACAAGCAGCAACGGAGAACTTTAACGAAACGCTACGGTTGAATCCAAGATATATCAAAGCTTACATAAATCGCGGACTCTGTTATCACCAATTAGGAGACAACACCCAGGCGATCGCCGATTATAACACAGCACTCGGCATCGACCACAACAATGTTTATGCCTATTATAACAGAGGATGCGTTCGCTATAAATTAAAACAAATGGAGCTGGCGATTGAAGACTTTAACAAAGCAGTGGAACTCGAACCCAACTACGTTAAAGCTTATCTCAACCGGGGTTTAGCGCTGTACAAATTGGGAGATATTGCAACAGCAAATAGGGATTTTTACCACGTAATGTGTATTAATGCTGAAGCTTATTTGTACTATCAAGCCCAGCGCTGCACGCCTGATATTAATTCCTATTTCAAAGAAGCCCCACAGATGGAACTTAATAATGCTGTAGAATACTACAACACCACATTAAATACGATCTCAAGTTCTTTAAGTTCGGCAGCATTAAATGCGATTTGGAATCAAGAAGATTTGGAGAACAGAGACTCGATTATCTGTGAAGGTGAATTTCTTAATGAGTAAATTAGTCAGTTGACAGTTGACAGTTGACAGTTGACAGTTGACAGTTGACAGTAGTCATAGTGCTGTCCCCGCGATCGAATAGCAGTCATTAGTCATTAGTCATTAGTCATAGTGCTGTCCCCGCGATCGAATAGCAGTCATTAGTCATTAGTTATTAAATAGGTTGTCGAAAAAATAAAAAATTCTCAGAAACCTGGTTTCTTCATAGATTTCTCATTACTAAACACAAAATTTTGTAGAAACCGGGTTTCTCGCCTTTTGCTACAGCCCCGAGAGGTTTTTAACGCGGATTGGCTATTTGTTAAAAATTAAAGTCCTGACTGCAAAAAACAGTCAGGACTTTAATTTTTTATCTCTGAGTTTTAAGAACTTGCATTCCTGACTGCAAAGCCTTAAATACTAGCCATCACTTCGCGGGCGGCTGCTAAAGTTCGATCGACATCTTCGTCAGTATGGGCCAAAGAAGTAAATCCAGCTTCAAACTGCGAAGGAGCGAGATAAATTCCGTGCTCCAACATTCCCCGGTGAAAGCGGCCGAACTTTGCTACATCAGACTTTTTCGCATCATCGTAATTGTGAACCGGGCCCGCCGCAAAAAACAAGCCAAACATCCCGCTAATTTGTCCGCCGCAAACAGCGTGTCCCGCTTCCTTACCAATTTTCAGCAATCCCTCGGACAGTTTTTTCGTAATCCTGTCCAACTGTTCGTAAGTGCCGGGTTTTTGCAACAATTCCAAAGTTTTAATCCCAGCAGTCATCGCCAAAGGATTTCCCGAAAGCGTACCAGCTTGATACATCGGGCCTGCGGGAGCCACCATCCCCATGATATCGCGCCTTCCGCCGTAAGCGCCCACGGGCAAACCGCCGCCGATAACCTTACCCAAGGTTGTCAAATCTGGGGTGACACCGAATTTTTCCTGAGCTCCGCCGTAGGCGATGCGGAAACCAGTCATTACTTCGTCAAACACCAACAAAGCACCGTTATCTTTGGTAATTTCCCGCAAACCTTCGAGAAAACCTGCATCCGGTACAATAAAACCGGCATTTCCTACAACAGGTTCTAGCATCACGCCTGCGATTTCGCCCGGATGTTCGGCAAATAAAGCTTTGACTGCTTCCAAATCATTGTAAGGAGCGTTGAGGGTGTTGGCGGTAACGGATTTCGGCACGCCGGGAGAGTCTGGAAGGCCGAGAGTTGCCACGCCGGAACCTGCTTTTACCAGGAACATATCGGCGTGTCCGTGATAGCAGCCTTCAAATTTAATCAGTTTGTCGCGGCCTGTGAAGGCTCGCATCAGCCGCAAAACGGCCATACAAGCTTCGGTACCGGAATTGACAAATCGCACCATTTCAATGCTGGGAACGGCATCAATCACCATTTCGGCGAGTACATTTTCCAACAGCGAGGGTGCGCCGAAACTCGTACCTTTTTCTAAGGATTCGTGGAGGGCTTTGATGACTTCGGGGTGGGCGTGGCCGCAGATGGCGGGGCCCCAAGTACCTACGTAGTCAATGTATTGGTTGCTGTCAACATCCCAAATGTAGGCTCCGTTTACCCTGTCAAAGACGATGGGCTGTCCGCCTACGGATTTGAAGGCGCGGACGGGGGAACTAACGCCACCGGGCATCAATTTCTGGGCGGCGGCGAATATTTCTTCTGATTTGGTGGTTTTCAAGGTTGTAGAAACCAATGTTTTCTCCTTAGTGAAGGTCTGTTGTTGGTAGGATACTTAATATAGCGACTTCTGGTTAAAGGCTAAGCCGATTCAAGGAAACTATAGTAGTAGATTTTAGGATACAAACCAATCAGTAGCAATACTAGCTCGGGTTTTTTAGGATTTGTCGCACTAGCACTCCTAGGTCTCAATTGTAATAATTTGTAAAATAGTTCTTGACAATTGGCCAATCACTTGCCTAATCTCCTCTCTTCTCTCTGTGTCCTCTGCGCTCTCTGCGGTTAATAAAAAAAATATCCGACACGAAAGCGTTAATTTATATGAAAAGCTGCAATAAAATTATGTCTGGTACTGATTTATCTAGTTTGAGCCGATCGATCCCAATTGAAAAGATCCGTTATGACGATCGCGGTTTAGTGCCTGCGATCGTCCAAGATTACTTAGACGGCACAGTGTTGATGATGGCGTGGATGAATCGGGAGTCGCTCGAAAAAACCATGGAAACCGGTCAAACTTGGTTCTGGAGCCGTTCTCGCGCCGAATTTTGGAACAAAGGGGCGACTTCGGGACACGTTCAAAATGTCAAAGGGCTGCGTTACGACTGCGATAGCGATGCTTTGCTGGTGACTGTCGAACAAGTGGGAGATATTGCTTGTCACACGGGTGAAAGAAGTTGTTTTCACCAAGTTGACGGGGAAATTGTGGCGCCGCCGGGGGATATGTTATCTCAATTGTTTGACGTAATTTGCGATCGGCGTGACAATCCTAACGAAACTTCTTATACTTGCAAGTTGTTCGAGGGCGGGGATAACAAGATTCTCAAGAAGATTGGCGAAGAGTCGGCGGAAGTTGTGATGGCTTGCAAAGATGATGATAAAGACGGAATCGCCGGGGAAGTTGCGGACTTATTTTATCACGCTTTGGTTGCTTTGGCTCACCATCAGGTTGATTTGAGGGCGGTTTATCGCAAATTGGGCGATCGGCGAAAATAAGTTAATCGGAATGATTAAACCGCGAAGACACAAAGAGCGCGAAGGAAGAACCGGATCATCTTCTTTCTCTTCCTTCGCGTCCTTAGCGCCTTCGCGGTTCGTTTAATCTTACTCCATTGCCAACGGATTTGACATCAATCGCCATTTATTCTATTTGATATGATTAGATTCTACTTTTTAACATTCGATCGACCTTTTGCAAAATTGCGATCGCCAGTATCACACTAATAGCCAAACCCAACCAGAAATTATCCGCCGCCCATTTACCTCGATCCAAAGCGAAACCGCCCAGCGGTGGGCCGATTAAATAGCCGATCGCCCAACACTGAGAATTAACCGCTAAATACACGCCGCGTAAAGACTCCGGTGCTAAATCCACCACCAAAGCCGAAGCAAAAGGCGTATAAGCAACCGTTGCCACCGACAAAAAAGTCAAGCCAACAACTGCTAAAAATAGATTGCCAGTTGCAGCCATTCCCGTCAAGCCGATCGCAATAAACCCCATTCCCCACAGCAGCGCCGAAATCATCAAAGCTTGGGGATGAGAAAACCGCCTCAAAGCCTTAACAATCGGCATCTGCAAAGCCACAGTTAAAAATGTGCTAAAAGCAAACAAAACCGTAATTGTACCCGTAGAAAAGCCTGTTCCCGATGTCCCCGCCTGCACAAACTTGCTAAAATACAACGGCATCGTGGTTTGAATTTGGGAAATGTAGAGAGTAAACAGAGTATTGACTAAAGCATAGACTAGCAAAGTGCGATCGCCCAACGCCACCATCCAGCCATTTTTGAGACTTTTTTTGCCTGTATCCGTTGAATTAGCTGGTTTGTAGGTTTCTGCGATCGCACTTGCAACCACCGCAAACAGCACTAAAAACGAGATACCATCGATCATAAAGAGCGATCGATAATTCCCCGTTACCGCAATCAAAACACCGCCCAAAATAATCCCAACTTGCAAACCCAAATTATCAGCAAGCCGCGTCACAGCAAAAGCCTCCTGTCGCTGTGCGCCCTCAGTTAAATCCGCAACCATACTTTCCGTTGGAGGCCAATACAAACCCACACCAAAACCCATCAATAAATTAGCAGCAACTAAACCTGGAAAATCATGAGTCGCCGCCAACAGAAAAGAAGCGACAGCCGAAATCATTGCCGCCAGCAATAAAGTTCGCCGCCTTCCCCAAAATTGGGAATCGCAAAAAGAACCGCCCAAAATGCGGCCGAATATTCCCGAGATTGAACCGCTACCCAAACCAATCCCAACAGCAGTTGCAGACAAGCCGACGCGATCGACAAAAAAGATCGGCGCGTAAAATAAAGTAAAGCCGCTACCGCTTTGCGAGAGGAATCTGCCGGCGGCGAGAATCCAGACTTGAGTGGGGAGACGGGGAAGCCAAGATGAGAATTGAAATTTAGGCATATATTATAGCCTTTCTCAGAAAGATGAGGTACTCATGGGGATAGGGCATAGGGCATAGGGCATAGGGCATAGGACTAGCGGGCATACATCACTTTTTTGAGAAAGGCTATAAATTTATAAGAGTCTGCGGTTGAAACCAGGTATGTATAAACGATGTCTGCCTCCGCAGACTGAAGAATTAAAATAAAATTAAAGCATAATTTAGGTATTGTCGAGTCAAACCAAACCTCAACCGTATTTGTTTGCAAGCTTTTCGATGAATTCAAGTGTCAGCGGATTCATAAATCACCTTTCCTTTTTCGATGATTTCCCTGAGAAATAAATCATTCCAAGCTAGCCGTTGTTCAATTTCAGCAGGAGTTCGCACCAATAAATCTAGAGCAAATTTCGGTTGAATTTTACTTAGTATTTCCCAAGTTTTGCGAAAATTATTACCTTCTGAAGATAAAATTACCAACATATCAACATCCGAATCGCTCGTGGGATTCCCATAGGCGTAAGAGCCGAACAAAATTATTTTTTCTGGTTTAAATTGATTGGCTATTGCCGCACTTAATTCCAGAATTTTGTTTATTTCAATCATTGGCTAATATCTTTGATATTTGGCAATTTAACTGTAATAATAACACATAAATTTGATCGGTATATTGCTGGAATGAGTAATTATCAATCGTTTTTGGCGATCGCCACAATTTTTCAACTGTTACTTTTCGCCGACAAGCTTAACAATTCTTCTAATTCAGTTACACAAAAGTTACCATTAATTTAAAAATACTTAACACGATTTTAGGAAAAAGTTCGTTAAGCTCTAGAAAAGGCAGAAGAAAATTTTAGAGGGTCTAATTTTTATGACAGCTATTACATCGTCGAGAGTAGAATCAATCAGACCCCGCTGGCAAGCAATTGTCATGGTAGCCTTAATTTTCTGGCTCAGCGGTAGCCTGATTATCGATCTAGTTATTATGCCGAGTCTCTACGTATCTGGCATGATGGTATCTTCTGATTTTGCAACAGCCGGAAATTTAATGTTCTGGGGATTTAACCGCGTTGAGTTAATCTGTTCGGGATTCGTAGCAACGGGTTTGATGGTTTTGAGCAATTTAATGGGTGACTCCGGCAAGCGTACTCGCACAGCAATCGTATTATCATTGGTACTTCTGGCGATCGCCCTGATTGACACCTACGGGCTCACACCTCAAATGAGCGCCTTGGGAATGCAGCTAAATCTGTTCGACTCCGCAGCAGAAGTGCCCGCCGGCATGAATACACTGCACCAAGGATATTTTGTTTTGGAAGCGCTAAAGTTGGCTGTCGGCGGTACGCTGCTTGGCTGGTGCTACCAAAACGAAGTTTAATCAACCATAAAAATTAGGACACGGCAGTGCCGTTTCCCTACAATGAATTGGGGTAGGGAAACGGCACTGCCGTGTCCTCTTATTCGGATTCTTCTGACACATCAGATAATTCAGATTTCGGCCACAACAAACGCAAGCCCATCACCGCAAATCCGATCGCAGCGATCGTCTTTACCAACCTCTCCGGTAACACCTCCGCCGTACCTTGTCCAACCAAAACACCAAGGAAACTCGCCAGCAGCAGCGCCGACGCCGTACCAAAAAATACAGCCCGCGGCGAGTTGCAACTGCTACCAAGGGCGATCGCAGCTAATTGACTTTTGTCACCCAATTCTGACAAAAACACCGTAATAAAAGTTATGCCTAAAAGTTGCCAATCCATATTTTTTTTAGTTATCAGTTAGCTTTTTAGAAATCTACAACTTACCCACAGGCTCCCAGAAACCGGGTTTCTGTCCAAAATCCTCGGTTTAATCGCTAAATTTAGCCAGAAACCCGGTTTCTTTGGACTTACCCAAACATAATCAGTAATTCCCAAATCTAAAATCCAAAATCCAAAATCTAAAATAGTTTAACTCAGCACTTCCCAAAGTAAAATCGCCGAAATTGCCAACAAAATAACTCCCGCAGCCCTCTCCAAAGTTTTCGGATCGATTCGAGTCGCCAGCCACCTTCCCAGCAAAACCCCCAACAAACTCGTTGCAATCAAAGCCGAACCCGCACCCGCAAACACAATCCAAGGATTCCGAGATTCAGCCGTCATCAGCAAAATGGCAACTTGAGTTTTATCTCCAACTTCCGCCAAAAAAATAGTTACAAAAGTCGAAGCAAAAATTGCCCAGTGCTTCGGCTTCAGTTGCTTTTCTTCCTGACAGATATCGGGGTTTGCACTCACTGAAACTTCTGCCTGATCCGGGGTTAAAGCAGCACAAATCTCAGAAGTCTCTTTAAGTTTTTGTAGTTGTACTTGTGGTTGCAAATCAGAATTGGGGGTTTCTGAGTCAGAAGCAGACGAGTTTGGCGGTACAGAATCAAGTTTCACGGGCAATGAGTGCTAAACGCTATTTATTTTTGACTTCTACTTTGGATTTTAACTTTATCTGTGCCTGCTTTTACCTGCGCCAGGCCCATCTTTTTTTCCCGGAGATTCCGCAACCAATTCCAGAAACTGCTCACCTCACCCAAACACGGATAGAAGCCCCACAATTATCTGTCGAGTCAATCCAAAATCTAAAATTCCCTGGTTCAAGTGCCGTAAGTTCGATCGCCCGCATCACCCAAACCAGGTACAATAAACCCCTGTTCGTTGACTATTTCGTCGATCGTTGCCGTATAAAGAACCAAACTCGGGTACTCCGTACTCAGCCGCTTCAAAGCCGGAGGAGCAGCCACCACAGAAATAATCCGAATCAAACTCGGATCAATTCCCCGTGAAATCAATTCCTGCATCGTCGCCACAATCGTCCCGCCAGTCGCCAGCATCGGCTCGCTAATTATCACCCGCGTTTGGGGGTTAAACTGCGCCGGCAATTTATTCAAATAACAAGTCGGCTCCAGCGTCTCCTCATTCCTCGCCATACCTAGATGGTAAATCGAAGCCAGCGGCACAACCGTCTGAATTCCTTCCAGCAGTGACAAACCAGCCCGCAAAATCGGTACCACAACCAACGGAGCTTCCGGGTTAATAAACGTCGCCGCACATGGGCTCAAAGGCGTCTGCACCGTTGCTTCCACTGTCGGTAGCCAATCTCGAATTGCCTCGTAGGCCAGCCAGCGTCCCAATTCTGTCATCGCAGAACGAAAAAGTACCGATGGGGTGGCGGCGTCGCGGGCGACAGCCAGCCAATGTTTAATTAACGGGTGGGGCGGAACGTAAACGCGCAGTTGCAGGGGCATGAGGAAATTGGGGAAATTGCTAGATTTGAAGGATTTGATGCGGTGCGATCGTTTTCGTTGGCGTAGCCCCCCGTAGGGGCGGACTTCGCTAACGATCGCTCTGTGCAACTTATCACAATCTTCCATTCTTTGAATCTAAAATCTAAAATCCTATAAGTCTCTTTGTTTGTAGACCTTCGTCACTTTATTGAAATATATTTTCAATAGTATTGACATAAATTAGCAACAAGGCTATAGTAATTTTTAGTGTTCTCCTCTCAAAGGATAGGCAGACGGGGGCAGTCGGCAATGGTAGACTGTTCCCGCATTTTTTTTGAAGCAGGGGCACGGGGAATTGGTAATTGGGCATTGGCCAAACAGGGCATTGGGCCTTATAGCATCGGGAATTGGTAGCCACTAACAAATAACTAATGACTGCTGACTAATGACTAAGGACTAAGGACTTCTTCCTTCTGGAGCGATCGACTGTAAAATTGTAAAAATATTAAGATTTTTAACCTAATGTCAGCCCCTACCCAATCCCAGTTATTCTCCGCCAACTCCCGCCCGACAGAGCAAGAGTTTGATGTGATAGTCATCGGTTCCGGCATTGGCGGACTCGTGACTGCAACCCAGCTAGCAGCCAAGAAAGCCAAAGTTTTGGTGCTCGAAAGCTACACAATTCCGGGGGGTAGTGCTGGATATTTCGATCGAGAAGGCTACAGATTTGATGTCGGAGCCTCCATGATATTTGGGTTCGGACAGCGCGGCACCACCAACCTCCTCACCCGCGCCCTCAAAGCCGTCAACGTCACCCTAGAAACAATCCCCGACCCGGTACAGCTTCACTATCACCTACCCTCAGGTCTCGATCTGGAAGTTCCCCAGCCTTATGACAAATACTTGCAAGAATTAATTGACAGGTTTCCTCACGAGCGCGAAGGCATCCAGAAATTTTACGGCGAATGCTGGAACGTATTCAACTGCCTCAACGGCATGGAATTGCTATCCCTAGAAGAACCTGGATATCTAGTTCGAGTCTTTTTTCAGAATCCTTTAGCCTGTTTGGGATTAGTAAAATATCTCCCTCAAAATACTGGCGACATAGCGCGGCGCTACATAAAAGACCCGACTTTGCTGAAATTTATCGACATGGAATGCTACTACTGGTCTGTAGTACCCGCAGACTTAACGCCGATGATTAACGCCGGAATGGTATTTTCTGACAGACATTACGGCGGTATCAATTATCCCAAAGGCGGAGTCGGTCAAATTGCCCAAAAATTAGTAGAAGGATTAGAAAAATGCGGCGGGACAATTCAGTACAAAGCTAAAGCCAAAAAAATTATCACAGAAAACGGCCGCGCTGTCGGAGTCGAGCTAGTAACCGGCGAAGTTTACCGGGCAAAGCGGATAGTTTCTAACGCCACCCGCTGGGATACTTTCGAGAAACTGCTACCTGCTGAAGAGATGCCAGCTAGCGAGAAGAAATGGCAGCAGCGCTATCAAAAAGCCCCCAGTTTCTTGAGCTTGCATTTAGGAGTAGAAGCCAGCGTCATCCCTGCTGGCACTGCCTGCCACCACATTTTGTTAGAAGATTGGGACAAAATGGAAGCGCCAGAAGGAACTATTTTAGTATCAATTCCGACGGTACTCGACCCAGATTTAGCTCCGGCAGGATATCACATTGTTCATGCTTTTACTTCGAGTTGGATGGAAGAGTGGGAAGGACTTTCGCCACAGGAATACGAGGATAAAAAAGAAGAGGCTGGCGGCAGAATTATTGACAGATTAGAAAAGATTTTTCCGGGTTTAGATGCTGGTTTGGATTATATGGAAGTTGGGACGGCGCGTTCTCACCGCCGCTTTTTGGGCCGGGAAGATGGAACTTACGGGCCGATTCCCCGCCAGAAGTTAATGGGTTTGTTGGGAATGCCGTTTAATCGAACTTCTATGCCAGGTTTGTATTGTGTCGGCGATAGTACGTTTCCCGGACAGGGTTTAAATGCGGTGGCATTTTCTGGGTTTGCTTGCGCCCATCGAATTGCTGTGGATTTGGGTTTTTAGTGGTAGGGTTCGTCACATTTAAAATAACCCCAATCAGGTTTGTAGTGAGGACTTCAGTCCTTATCCAACAAGATAGGACTGAAGTCCTCACTACAAACCTAAAGACTAAAAACCCGGTTTCTGGAGAGAAACCGGGTTTTTTAACTTAAAATTGGCACTTCGCATTATTTAAAAGAGTTTACTGCTCGTAGCTGCCGCCTACGCCGATTTGGGTATTGTAGATTTTGGCATCAGTAATAGTCATGTTTTCCATTGATGCGCCTGATACGTCAGCGGTGTTGATGATGGCGGCTGTCAGATTTGCCCGATCGAGGTCTGCGCCATTTAAACTGGCGTTAGTCAGGAAAACTGCGGTTAAGTTGGCACCCGTCAAGTTAGCGCCGGTCAAGTCAGCGCCTTCGAGGTTAGCATTGGAGAGGTTTGCGCCTTGCAAATTCGCTTCTCTCAAATCTGCACCAATCAAATGAGCCTCCGCCAAATTTGCTCCTGACAAGTCACACCCAAAGCATTGCCCAGTGGAGAGTAGCTGCTTGACCTGAGCGGGATTTGCAGCGCTAGCGGGCCCGGCCAACAGTAGGGGAGCAATTAAAAAAGTTGCGGCTAATAGATGGCGTTTCATAATCCCTTTTCCTCGCCAGACTTGGTGTTTAAGTTCTTCTGTTTATATCTACAAGCTTACCACGGTCGTTTTCGCAAATTTGCGATCGAATTCACAGACCTGCTGTGATATTCATTGTCCTCCGCAACTGGCAGGTGGTCTAGAAAAGCTCGCAAAACTTAATATCGTAAAACTTAACACTGCCGAACTTAATACGGTCTGTTTTTGTAGTTACCTTTTCTAGGTTAGCCCGGACAGCAAACAGACGTTTGCTTCTAAAGATGGATATGATTAGTGATGAATGATGTTATAGGTTGATTCTATCGAAAAAAGTTCCCCCAATACATATTTGTTAATAAAACTGTCATTGGACAGAATTTGCACACTTAAAATCCATATACGGTTATAACTTTAGAGGTAGAGGCAGAGCTGTCACCCGCCAGCTCGCCAACCACACATCGGGTGGATTTTTAACAAAAAATTTTAATTATGTCTCAGCAGCGCTGTAAAAATCCACGCACTGCATGGAAAGCAGGGCTTTTTATGACTGTGGTAGAGTCTGTGCGACGATCGCCAAAATGAATTAAATCCTATGATAAAAAATGATTCCTCCAAGCATCTGCCGACTTTAGATCAAGTAATTGACCGCTACCCCTTGACAGTTGCGCCCGATACCCCATTAGCAGAAGTCATTACCCTGATGGGCCAACGGCGCGGAAGTTGCTCTCTAAACGCAGACATTCCACCCACCGATATCTACCCGCAACTCACAGAAATCCCAAATCCCCTCACCTCAAGCGCCCTCAGAGACGCCAGAGGTATCTGCGTCTTTGTCGTCGAACAATCCCTCGAAAAATCCGACTCCCAATCTGCTCAAAATTCCCAATTGCAAGGAATCTTCACCGAGAGGGATCTCGTCGATTTGATTGCATCGGGCAAAAACTTAAAAAATGTTACGATCGCAGAAGTTATGCAGCAGCCTGCTGCAACTCTGACGAAAGGTGAAGATCGAGACATTTTTAGCGCCTTAATTCTGTTGGGGCAACAACGAATTCACCATTTGCCAATATTAGACAGTGACGGTCAACTTTTAGGAGTAATTACGCCAGAAAGCATTCGCCAAGGGATGGTGGAACCGGCAAATATCTTAAAAATGCGCCTGGTGAAAGAAGTAATGACTGCACAAGTTATTCAAGCGCCTGTTACCTCGTCAGTTATCAGTTTAGCCGAGTTGATGGCGCAGCACCGCGTTAGCTGCGTGGTAATTACAGCGCCAACAGAATTATCGATGAATTTGTCGTTCCCAATTCCTCTAGGTATAGTCACGGAACGGGATATTGTCGAATTTCAAGCTTTAGATATAGATTTGTCGCAGACGATCGCCGAAACTGTAATGAGTAGCCCTTTATTTAGTCTCAAGCCAGAAGACTCGCTTTGGGTGGCTCATCAGGAAATGCAGCAGCGTTTAGTCCGCAGGTTAGTAGTCACTGCCGAAGGCGGAGAACTGCTGGGAATAGTTACTCAAAGCACTTTACTGAGCGTACTTGACCCGATGGAAATGTCCGGGGCGATCGATATTTTGCACGCCAGCGTCCAAGAACAGACTAGCGAATTGCAAAAAGCGATCGCATCTTTGAGCTTGACTAACAGCCGACTGGAACAGGAAATCGTTACCCGCAAGCAGGCAGAGGTGCGGCTGCAACTGTTAGAATCTGCCGTAGTTAACGCTAACGATGCGATCGTAATTATGGATGCGGGATACAGCGATATGTCCGATCCCACCATCATCTATGTCAACGAAGCTTTTACCCAAATGACCGGTTATCGGCCCGCAGAAATTATCGGCCAAACACCGAGTTGTCTGCGCGGGCCAGACAGCGATGGCGCTCAAGTTGCCAAAATTCGTCGCGCTTTCTCTCGCCGAGAACCCCTGCGCTTGGAATTGATCAACTACCGCAAAGACGGTTCAACTTATTGGGTGGAACTCAACAGCGTACCCGTTGCTGACGAGTCGGGAAACCTGACTCACTGGGTATCCGTGCAGCGGGATATTAGCGATCGCAAGCGCATGGAACAAGCTTTTTTTAAGGAAAAAGAACTAGCTCAAGTTACTCTGCAATCGATCGGCGATGCAGTAATTGCTACTGACAGCCACGGCTACATTTCTACCCTCAATCCAGTTGCCGAAAAACTCACGGGTTGGTCAACCTCAGAAGCTAAAGGTTTGCCCCTCGCGGGCGTGTTGAGAATAGTTGACGAAACTACTCGGATGCCGATCGAAAATATCGCTCAAATTGCTTTGTACGAAGGTCGGATTGTTGACCAAGGACACAACAGCTTGCTGATTGCCCGCCACAACCGCGAATTTGCGATCGACCATTGCGTCGCCCCCATCCACGCCAGCAACGGCACAATTGTCGGGGCCGTCGTTGTATTTCGAGATGTCACCCAAGTGCGAACTCAAGCGCGACAACTCACCTGGCAGGCAACTCACGACCCCCTGACGCAATTGGTTAACCGTCACGAATTTGAGTACCAGCTAGAACACGCCCTGCACAGTTCTCAAGGTTACGGTCAAGAACACGTGATGCTTTACCTGGATCTCGATCGCTTCAAAATAGTTAACGATACTTCTGGTCACGTTGCAGGCGACGAACTGCTGCGCCAAGTCAGCCAGCTACTTAAAAGCAATATCCGCAAAACCGATATTTTGGCGCGCCTGGGCGGCGATGAGTTTGCTGTACTCCTGTACAATTGTCCGCCAGAACAGGGCTTAGATGTTGCAAAATTGCTACTGCAAAACATTCAGGAATTTCGGTTTGCGTGGCAGGACAAAACTTTTGCGATCGGCGTCAGTATCGGTTTGGTGGCAATTAATCGCAAAACAGTATCGACTTCTGCGGTGTTGAGCGCGGCAGATCTAGCCTGCTATGCTGCTAAAAATAAAGGCCGCAATCGGGTGCAGGTTTATCAACCGGGCGATCGCGAATTAATCAAACAGCACGGCGAAACCCAGTGGGTGGTCGAAATCAATCAAGCTTTAGAAGATAATCGGTTTCGCTTGTACTCTCAGCCGATCGTACATTTGCGAGAGCTCCCCACCACCGGCACCCACTGCGAAATCCTCCTCCGCCTTCAACTTCAGACTGGTCAGTTAGTCTCACCGATGGCATTTATTCCGGCAGCCGAACGCTATAACTTGATGCACGCGATCGATCGCTGGGTAATTCGCACTTTATTTAGCAATTTATCTCAAATTTTCACGGCAAATCTCTTAGTCCAAAACCACGGGGCAGACGATAATATAGTTACCTTACCTGCTTGCTGCCCCTTGTCTAATTCACAAGCTTCATTTGACAAATATTCTAGCCTTTATGCGATCAACCTTTCTGGGGACAGCATTAACGAAGAAAAATTCATCGACTTTATTCAAGAGCAGTTTTCTCTCTATCAAATACCGCCGGAAATAATTTGTTTTGAAATTACCGAAACCGTGGCGATCGCGAATCTCAGCAAAGCAGCCTGCTTAATTTGGAAACTCAAGGAACTCGGCTGCCAGTTTGCCTTGGACGACTTCGGTAGCGGGATGTCTTCTTTTGCTTACCTGAAAAATTTGCCTGTTGACTATATCAAAATAGATGGCAATTTTATTAAGAATCTTGCCGAGAATCCTATTGATATTGTCATGGTTGAAGCTATTACCAAAATTGCCCACGCCATGGGAATTAAAACTATTGCCGAGTATGTGGAAAGTCAAGCAGTTATGGATAAACTCAAGGAACTTGGGGTAGATTACGGTCAAGGTTATTATTTGGGAAAGCCTCAAACTTTTACTTTTGGCTCTCCTATTGTAGCCCACATTCCGCAGATGTGGGTCGGATTTTTTTATCAGTTGTGAAAACTTGGAAGCCAAACGCTTTTGGGCTGAAATTATGCAGTGTTAGCCTTAC
>NZ_JAEQCX010000205.1:0-9545 GCF_020738035.1 Microcoleus sp. PH2017_28_MFU_U_A | reverse complement strand
GTAAGGCTAACACTGCATAATTTCAGCCCAAAAGCGTTTGGCTTCCAAGTTTTCACAACTGATAAAAAAATCCGACCCACATCTGCGGAATGTGGGCTAAAAGGACGGGGTTTTAAACCCAATTTCCTGATAACATTGATTACTTCAAATCTAAACCTTCCGATTTGCCGATATAGGACCATCTTGTTAGACAACGGCTATCACCCTGACAAGCTGACTCAAGCACTGTCAGCGATTTACCCTGAAATTATGACTAAGATTCAATTTGAACTGTCTGCCAAACCATCAAAAGCCGAAAAAGAAGCTTTCATGGCAATCTGGATTTGTGCCTGTTGTGGCTAGATGGGTCATCGAAAGATCAAATGGTTGGGTGGAAAGGTGTAAAAGCTTAGTCAAAAATTTTGACCGTACACTTAAACGTTCTAATGCCAAGCTTAAACTGTGTTTTATTAGGCTGATGATTAAAAGATTAGCTGCGACACCTGTCACCTAAAGATCTCAAATTGGTTCTATATAACCACTGAAACTAAGAGGGCCCAAGCCCAACAACGTCCGCGAATCTTTCGCTAGATCCGCTATATACAACTAAGTGTCCTCCAAATTGCCATGTCCTCCGATGGTAGAGAAAGGCTATTGCTGTGTCCTCCAAATTGCGATATCCTCGATTGCTTGAGATTTTCTACCATCAAAAAAGGTTGACTGTATTCCTACAGCCAACCCCGCGCTCATTTAATTGTTATGCGTTTGCTTAAACAGCAAAACTATCTGGCAATATTCGGGAACGTATAGCCAACACCTAGTAACAATCCCACGTCAGTTCCGTCGAGAAA
The DNA here is from genome assembly GCF_020738035.1 of Microcoleus sp. PH2017_28_MFU_U_A. Lineage (NCBI taxonomy): Bacteria > Bacillati > Cyanobacteriota > Cyanophyceae > Oscillatoriales > Microcoleaceae > Microcoleus > Microcoleus sp. PH2017_28_MFU_U_A. The sequence goes on along the minus strand of NZ_JAEQCX010000205.1, from coordinate 8,715 downwards.
ACCAATATTCAGTCCTGCTGTGGCTGTAAAATTGCTCGACAGTGGCACATCTATACCTCCCGAAATCAGGAAGCCAAAATTACCGTCATCGCCGGTAGAAAATGCTACGCCAGCACCTAAATAAGGAGCAGCGGTAATCACAAAATCATCGCTGACTTCGACGGCCTCTCGGGATACAAAATCGTAGGTGACTGGAACTAGAACAGTTAGATTGTCGCGGAACAAAACACTCGGTCTCACCGAGAAATTGTTCGTCAAACCAATTTTGCTAAGAATCGCAAAAGAAGTGTCGCCTAGGGCTGAATCTCCGCCAAAACCGATGTTACCGCCAATACCAATGTAGCTGGGCCCTGAACGGGTAGCTCTGCCCGGTTTGACGGTTGTACCGCCCGGTTGAGCCAATATCTGAGGTTTGTCTGAGGCTGTTGCGGGATTCTGGGCAACTTTCGGTTGGTTCGTCAGGGCTGAGGCGGAAGTGCTGACAGGGTTGCTCAACACTTCTTGTGTTGTTTTGACTTCTTTTTCTTCCTTGGATGCTGTCAGTTCTGAATTAGGTCGATCGGCCACAATCTGGGATTTTTGCTGAATTTCAACGCTATTCTCAGCAATTTTCGCTGTTTCTGCCGATTTTTCGGTTTCAGCAGCAATGGATGTAGGTGTATTTTGCTCAGTTGCTGGGACAGCAATTTCCGATGTTGCTGCTGTGGATTCTGCCGGTGCTGCCGCAGATGCTTCCGAGTTGACTGCCGGTGCGGAGGCTGCTGGCTCTGCTGCTGGTGTTAGTTCGATCGAACTGATAGAATCAATTTTTGTATTGCTAGCTGTTATTTCGGCATCAGCTTTCACTGCTGAAGTTGCCGCCCGCGAGGAAATTTGGTCAATATTTTGAGTTGCCGCATTTGCGGTTGTAGCGATATCGGGCAAGTTGCCGGTTTCAGCTTTCGCTGACATGGTAGTGCAACAAACTGCTAAAGCTGCAAGATTTATTAACGCAAAAGTAGACTTGGAAAATAGACTATTCATCAGAAAAATGGGTTTGAAACCCCGTCCTTTTAGGACGGCTTTACATTTTAGTTTTAGGTTGGTGTTAGGGGTGGAATTACCGACCCCTAATCTATCTACCGCCGGGCGAACTACTAAATGCCGGGTGCTTTTGCTAGAGAGCACTTTCGCGCCTGACAATTACCGACTGACATTGTTTGTTCGCGATCGCATAACAAGTGGCGATAAGCCCATGTGTATATTTCCCTTCGCTACTGACTATCACAGAGGTTACAGATTAGGGAGGCGTCCAGTAACGTATGAATGGTGTACCACCACCAGATAGTTCAGTTTGGGTTTTTAGCCCGTAAGCTAGACACTGTTTTAGTCCTGAATTAAGAAGGTGGTAAACCTTCCTCTTTCAAGCCCCATGCCTTGATAGCTGGGGTTAGTGACAAGACACTCCTCATTGAATGGTGTGTTAAAAGTTTGACACTCCCTGGCGTGAACGCGCGGGGATTCTTGGTTCACAGACATACCTTAAAATTGTCCATCCTTTCGGCAATACTTAAACCAAAAACCCGTTCGATAGAACCTGTGTTTTGAGCCTAAGAAAGAGCAATCCCAGAGGGCTTATCTCCCCAAGCGAAGCGAGAGTCTCCTCTCTTGTTCCCGTGTGCCCCACGGTACGTTTAATCTTCAAGATTTTAGTTTTCTGGTCTGGGTTACGTTAGTTACCCTAGCTATGTTTTTCGTGGTGTTCGCCACCCACTAACTATTATTATTTCCCGACCAGTCGTTTGAGCTTGGTGTCTCATGTGTATCGGCGGTTATTCTACCTGTAGTATTACTCTACTATACCATCTTGAACAAGAAATTTAGATAATTAAATCCGTGCTAAAAGGACGGGGCTTTAGACCCAACTTTCTGGTAAGTGTTTGAGGGCTCTAGTCGAGACCTTTGCTGAAAAATGACACAAATATGAGTTGTGTTGTTCCTAGATTGGCACTTAACCCTCTTAGAGTCAACTCTCTCTGCTGATTAGATTCAAGAACCGAAGGCTAGTCGATCGACTAATTTTAATTTACAGTTCGACGATCTAAAAATCAATCCTAGGGGAGAGTTCACTCTTGATGGTGCTTATACCACTTTTGCTCAAAAAAAGCAACTGCAAACAACCTCGAAACCACGAGCTTCATCAGTCAGTCAGTCGATTTTAGATTTTAGATTTTAGATTTTAGATTTACTTGCAGCTTCTTGAATCTGGGAGCTGGAAGTCGATCGCGCGCGCAGAGCATTCTACAATGCTGTACATGAGGGCGCTGCACCCGCCCGCCACCACAGTGGAAAAATCCGGCTGCGTGAGGGCGCACCGGCTCGAAACGAATATCCAGCAAGGTTTGACAACTGTTTACTGTTTAGGGAATTCGGGGGTCTAAATTGGGGCAGTTGGGCGAGGGCGATCGGCTCCTGCACAGTCCCGGACAAGTCATGTAGAATATCATTGATCCTACAAACAGTCGTAGCTCGATCGTGTCAAAATTATTAGATATTATTCATTATTGTGGAAAATTCAATGTCTTAGTAAAGTTTAGCCTTCGCGATCGCTCAGTATCTGACGACCTAACAGCACGCAACTAAACAAGTAAAAAATAAAAAGTATCTGTTCTCAACCTGACTTTATGAGCAAAGTTCTAGTTATATTAGGCGAATTGAGCGATCGCGACATCGATTGGATGCTCGCCAACGGCAGCCGCACCACAGTCCCCCCCGGCACCACTCTCATCGTCGAAGGTCAACCCTTAGACGCACTGTACATAGTTCTGGATGGAACTTTGAGCGTTGCTGTATCATCTTTGGGCGACAAAGAAATTGGAAAAATCATCTGCGGCGAAGTGTTGGGCGAAATGTCTTTTGTAGACGGGAGGCTTCCTTCTGCTAGCGTCACGGCAATTGATGAATGCCTCATCCTGTCAATTCCGAGGCGGCTGCTAACTGAAAAACTAGAGCAAGACGTGCTGTTTTCCCTGCGATTTTATCGGGCGATTACTAAATTTCTGTCGTCGAGACTGCGGGGTACAGTCAAACGCTTCGGCGAAGATACTGATTATTTAATATATCAAGACCCCCACGACGATCGCGCGATCGGGCAAAATGTCGAAAATCCTGATTTGGCTCAATCTAGATTTGAATGGCTGTTGCAGCGTTTGAAGGAGACTTGAAGTCAGTTGACAGTTGACAGTTGACAGTTGACAGTTAACAGTTGACAGTTGACAGTTAACAGTCAGCAGTCATTAGTCATTAGTTAGTTGCTACAAATTCTCTTCGGATCGATGCCCGATGCCCGATGCCCGATGCCCAATTCCCCAATTAAAAAACATATTTTTCGGCAACGCGCCAATAGCGGGAAAAACGCTTCAAATCAATGTAGCCATCGTAGCGGACAAAAGGTTCGGGTGGCAAAACTTCTACTGGAAACTCCCTCCTAATTTCCCGGCAAATATCCTTAAACCGAGGGCTGGGACTTTCCGCTGTAACGATTTGATTCGCACCGGATTCTTTAGCAAAAGCGATAACTTCGGCAGCGACATCGCCGCGCCGAATAACTACCGGCAACTCTAGTAAACATTCATAAATAAACACCATTCGCTTGAGACTTAACTGCCATTCATCGATCAGTGCATCGTCCCAAACCCAGGGAATTGGGAATTGGGAATTGGGAATTGGGAATTGGGAATTGGGAATTGGGAATTGGGAATTGGGAATTGGGAATTGGGAATTGGGAATTGGGAATGTAAAAAAGTTGAATTATTTTTATTACTTCTTCCCTCTTCCTAATGTCAACTGTCAACTGTCAACTGTCAACTGTCAACTGACTTAATTTTTCCTTTTTTTCTGAGGGCGTTGCCAACTTTGAGAACCGCCCGTGCGATCGACCTTTTCGCCATTGGGAAACAACTTGCTCTCCAAATATTCGTAAGTTCCCTCAAAATCGCATTGTCCGTACAGAGGACAATCGCGACAATAAACTGACTTAGTGTAACGTTCCAGATTTTCCCGATTAAAAAAATAAGCCTTGTGACTAAAAGTGCTCGCTACCCACTGCCAAGAAAGATTGTTGCTTGCCGGATCTCCATCTAGCAAATGTTGCAAAAACCAGCGAGCTCCAGCTTGCCAGCGCACGCGGCGCCAGTGTACCAAATAACTAGCCATCCACATCCGCTGGTGGTTGTGCAAATAACCAGTTTCCCGCAACTCGCGGCTGAAGCTGTCGATGCACACTAAACCAGTCGTGCCCTCGACGACATCCTGCGGCAGAGTTTCGCTGTAATCTTTGCTAGTGTAACCAGTTTTGTATGGTTCCCGGTCTTCCCAAATCTTTTTGCCCAATTCGGCGTACAGCCGCTGCCAATAATCCCGCCAACCCAACTCGTTGACAAGTTTCACGGCATCTTCTGAATGCTGCACCTTGGCTAGTACGGCATCTCGGACTTCGGCAAGACTCAAAACGCCGTAGCGCAAATAGGGCGACAATCGCGTTACTGCACCGTTGAGAAAGTTACGGGTTGAGGAGTATTTGCTGGGATCGACTTGTTGCAGCAATGTCTCGGCTGCTTGGCGCCCGCCTGTGGTTGGGGGTACGTTGCTATCCCGGGCGGTGGTTTGGGGGAATTGTTCGCGCACGTAGGCTATTAATTCGTCGCGGCTGGCAAATTCCCGCTTCATGTCCTGACTCATGGTTTTTTGTTAAGCGCCTGCTATGGTTTTTTAACTTTTGAGGGGGTTTGGGGGAGCGATAAGTCCCACGCTGTACCCGTTGGGTCAGCGTTGGGATACATGGACTCCCCCAAGCAAATTTTATCCGGTCAATCCCGGTAAAATTTGCCAGCTAGATGGACTAATTTTATCAAGAATGTATATAATGCTAAAGAGAGGTAAAAACAATGCAGCATCAAGCCGTCAAAGTCAGACTGTATCCGACAACTGAACAACAAGAGATACTATCTCAGCACTTTGGATGCTCTCGCTGGTGGTGGAATCATGCACTCAACTTGTGCATTGAAACCTACAAAGCCACGGGTAAAGGCTTGACTCAAATTGCGTTGAACAAACTCCTACCAAATCTCAAAAAACAAGAAGAAACACAATGGTTGTCGGAGTGTTACTCTCAAGTTTTGCAAGCGACTACGCTCAAATTGGTAACTGCTTACAAGAACTTTTTTGAGTCGAGAGCTAAATACCCTAGATTCAAAGCCAAGAAAAATAGGCAATCAATCCAGTATCCGCAGTCAGTCAAAATTGTTGATGGTTTCCTCAAGTTTCCTGGTCGTGTCGGCATTGTTAAAGTCAAGTTACATCGACCGATTGAAGGAATTATCAAAACTGTAACAGTCAGCATGACCCCTTCAGGAAAATACTATGCCTCTGTGCTGACAGAACTCGAAGGAGACAAATTAGTTGCTCACACCGATGGAAAAGTTGCAGGAATTGACTTGGGATTGAAAGATTTTGCTGTTGTCAATGATGGTATCAAGACATCCAAATACCCGAATCCTAAGCATTTAGCAAAACATGAACGCAACCTGAAAAGAAAACAGCAAAAACTAGCCAGAAAGGAGAAAGGAAGCAGGTCGAGAGATCGAGCCAGGAAACTGGTTGCTAGGGTTCACGAACGAATCAGCAATGTCCGTCAAGACTACTTGCATAAGCTATCCAGAAAGCTTGTTGACGACAACCAAGTCATCGTAGTCGAAAACCTTCACGTTAAGGGCATGGTTCGCAACCACAAACTAGCTAAAGCAATTTCTGATGTAGGTTGGGGGATGTTTGTCAATTTCTTGCAGTACAAACTAGACCGTGAAGGTAAAGTGTTGGTAGAGATTGACCGATGGTTTCCTAGCTCGAAACTCTGTTCAAATTGCCACTATCAGGTGAATGAAATGCCATTAGACGTTAGGACATGGACTTGTCCTAGTTGCGGTACTCATCACGATAGGGACGGAAACGCCTCAATAAATATCAGAGCAGAAGGAATCAGAATGCTATCGGTCTTGGGAACCAGGACTGCTGCTGATGGAGGGGATGTGAGTCCGAAGCTGGGACGTAAGTCTAAGCTGACGCAATCCCCAATGAAGTCAGAAGCCCACGCTGTACCGAAGGTCAGCGTTGGGTAGTTCACAGCTATTTGTTTGGGCGTGTGGGGTCGATCGCCATTTTAATCGCCTTTCAATCCTGATACCGTAAAGTTTGGCTCAACAATCGATCGTCGCCCGTTCGCAAAAATTAGCATCAAACTTACTAAACTTAGGTTAGATATCAGAGCAAAATCTCATGGAAACTTTTGAGGCGGACGCTAAACCGATCGCCAACTTAGCTAATCGACAGCAGCAAGGTACAAAACAACTGGACAATAGCACAATTCAAGAGTTCGATCGAGCCATGATGCGCCGCTGCATAGAATTGGCCCGCCGCGCCCTCGGCAAAACCGCACCCAACCCCCTCGTCGGTTCCGTAGTTGTCCGAGACGGTAAGATTGTCGGCGAAGGGTTCCATCCCGGTGCCGGCCAACCTCACGCCGAAGTGTTTGCACTCCGGGAAGCGGGGGAACTTGCCGCCGGAGCGACTGTTTACGTGAACCTGGAACCCTGCAACCACTACGGTCGGACTCCTCCCTGTTCCGAAGCTTTAGTTAAGGCTAAGGTGGCAAAAGTAGTGGCTGGAATGGTCGATCCAAATCCATTGGTAGCTGGCACTGGGCTGGCTCGATTGCGGGATGCTGGCATTGAAGTGGTGGCGGGAGTGGAAGGGGAAGCTTGTCAGAAACTCAACGAGGCTTTCGTACACCGGATTTTGTACCGCCAGCCTTTCGGAATTTTGAAATATGCGATGACTTTAGACGGTAAAATTGCTACTACTACCGGTCACAGCGCTTGGGTGACAGGCGAGGAAGCTCGGAGCGAGGTACATCGGGTGCGTGCCGGCTGCGATGCGGTGATTGTTGGGGGAAATACGGTGCGTCTAGATAATCCGAAACTAACAAGCCACCAGCCTGACAGAAACAATCCCTTGCGGGTGGTGATGAGCCGCTCTCTGGATTTGCCGAAGTCGGCTTGGTTGTGGGAAACCTCCTCGGCGGCTACTTTGGTACTGACTGAGCCTGGGGTTAAGCCGGAATTTCAGGAATTTTTGATTGCCAAAGGGGTGGAAGTTGTGGAGTTGTCACCGCTGACACCGACTAATGTGATGACTTATTTGTACGATCGATCTTTTATGTCTGTACTGTGGGAGTGCGGTGGCACTTTGGCGGCTTCGGCAATTGCTGAAGGTGCAGTGCAGAAAATTATGGCTTTTATTGCTCCTAAAATTGTCGGCGGCCAAGGTGCTCCAACTCCTGTGGGAGATTTGGGCTTTTCAGCAATGACTGATGCTTTGACTTTAGAGCGGGTTTCTTGGCACGCGGTGGGTGCAGATTGTGTGGTGGAAGGCTATTTTAAAATTAAAGATTGAAAGTTAAAAGCGAGTCTTTTTAGTTTTAATTTTTAACTTTATAACTCCTTTTATGACTGAAATTCTGGTTTGGAGTTTGATGGTTGGTAGTCTCGGCTTGGAGGCTGGGATTCTGGGTGTCTTGGTGAGCCGCGAGCAATTGGCTGCGGGGCAAAAATGTGATGAGGAGGAGGAAGTTTTGACTCGGTACGAATCTCAAGAAGATAATTTGACTGCGCCTGAAAATGCGATCGCAAATGGCAATCCAAAATCCGATCGCAATCCTGATGATTTGACAGTTTGGGAGTACAAGATTGTCCGGGCTAGCAGCGATTTATTTCGCAATCCGGCGATTTTTCACAAGCTGTGTCGGGAAGAGGCGGAAGTTGGCTGGGTTTTGCTCGAAAAGCTCGATGACAGGCGGGTGCGGTTCAAACGTCCGATCGCGCTGAGGGATGCCCCGAGGTCTAATTTACCAACGTTTGACCCTTACCGCAGTCATTACGGCCCGATGTCCAATGCGATGACATGGGCAGTGGCGATCGTGTTTTTGAGTGCGATCGTCCTTCCTGCTGTTTTGGGCTATGCTTTGGTGTCGGCTACTCTCAGCAGAAGTCGCTCTAATTGGCCTCCGACACCGATTCAATCTGTGCCTTCTCCCGGCGGCCCAACAACTAATAATTGAAACTTTGGGGAATTGAGAATTGGTAATTGGTAATTGGTAATTGGGAAGCTTGTTTTATAGCAAGTCTAAATCATTTGTGAACCAGATTTGTTCAACGAACCGCGAAGGCGCGAAGTTCGCGTTCGGCGAAGCCGTTCCCGAAGGGTAGGAAGATAAGAAAAGAGTGTGTGTTCGCTTGATGGATTTAGGATTGCTATAGGGTGCATCTGGTTTTGGCAAGGGCGAAGCATTTCGGCACATAATTTATCAGTGAGAATCAGAGATTTACTGCCGAAATGCTTCGCCCCTACGAGTATATTTTCAAAAATGAGATGCACCCGGCTAAGGTACGTAGTTGCGCTTCAGCGCTCTTTCCGGCGTTGCTGATTTGATGTAGGAAAATTATTTCCTATGATACTGAAACCTCTGTAAAGACGTAACAATGCTACGTCTCTACATTTCAATTCATACTTAAATTCAGCAATGCGCTCTTTCCTAATATTATAAAGAGCGCTAAAGCGCAACTACGTACCTAATACGTTAATTTGATTTTAATACCAATTTTTCAAAAGAATGCAACAGTA
>NZ_JAEQCX010000204.1:0-5083 GCF_020738035.1 Microcoleus sp. PH2017_28_MFU_U_A | reverse complement strand
TTTTGATCTATATTACCTGTTTATCTTGCACTTTTTTCTCCCTCGCGCCATCTAAACCTATGCCACGCAATATGTGATTGATTTTTCAGCAAGCCCTAGGTAGTTCGGGTATTGAAACAACACCATACCACTTCTTAAAAACGTCTCCTTTGACAACACCAGCTTCTCGTAGATTACGTTATTCATTAGTGTACCCTGTGGTCTCGCCTCAGTTTTGGGAACTAATTGAAGTGATACTCGTCCTTCATTATAATTTTCTCGTCCACCTTATTTCTCTTCTAGATAAGTTCTTCTATAAGAGCGTCGTACTCACAATCGGGGTTGTATTTTTTGCGAATGGATTCTGCTGCTGGGTAATTCATTCCGAAACATGTTGTATCTCGTCCTTCCACCTTGTAGTCATAGTAAGCACCTGTTTCATAACATTCGGCAATGGTTAGCATCATGGAAGTAAGGCAACTATATTTTAACTTGGGTCTAAAATCATCCCAATTTCCGTAGTCAAAACAAAACACGGGAGATGTTTGTTTTTGTTCTTGTTCGCCAATGATAAAATAATCTTGCTTATCATGGCCTAAAAGAGAAAACCATTGGGGGGTTCTAGGGTGTTCAGCAGGAAATCTCTTAGAGAAATCAGCATTTTTTTTCTCGTCTTCTATCGTAAAAAAGTAGTTTTTGATTAGCCAATCTAAGTCAAAAAAATCGTGACCACCAAAACTTGAAAAACGTTTTTTGCTTGTAGATATAAAACCGTTTTTCCATTGGTAAAACCCATAAAAATCTTGAGGCAAACGGAATGGTAAAACTCTCAGTTTTTCCTCAATTTCCCAAAATTTTAGTCCGGGTTGTAAAAGAGAAGCTATTTGTGGATCGTTTTTTTGCATCCCCTTTAAGATGCGCTCCAATGCGTTTGTTAATACTACCATTATCAGACTCCTTTGAGTAAAAAATTAATGAAATTCCGGCTTAAGGTCTACCAATTACACCATTTCGATCGATCCAATATGAATTAATCCGTTGTTCTGGCAGAGTAATAACACCAAACGAATCGGTAACACGGATATTGGCTTCTCTGTAAAAAGCTCTCATTAGCTGTCCTTGTCGGTTTGACTCCCCTAAATCTACAAATTTTAGGGAAACCCTATTCAAGTTATAATTGCCTGGTCCTCCTTCATTGGTTGAATCAAAAGGATATTCATCACAGGCAGGTCTTCTAAAAAATGTGCTTTGATAAGCATCCCTAGCATCATCGTCACAGTATACAGTGTCCTCATACCAAGGCGGATTTGTCCGCTGGGGAAGTCCTCTAGTTAAGACGGCTGGGAGTAAGCTTCGTTGTTCCTGAATCCTTACATTCCCGAAACCCTTTTGAGCATCATTTATGTGTTTTGCATGGTCTTCCAAATTTCCCGCCGCATAGACAACGATCGGCAATCCCGTTCTACACTCAGGATCGTTGTTTAAAGCGCACTGCGTGGTTATTGCTATAGCCACTGGTGAGGGTAAACTTCTTATTCTAGAACTCCCGCTTGAAAAAACAAGTCCAGCTCCGGCGGCTCCCACATAAGGTGACAGATATTGAAAGGTAGACAGAATAGAGGAGATACTCATAGCAGCGCCACTGTCCTGTAAAAACAACCCAGTAGGATCGATCGCATTTACCGGATTCCCATGCACGTAAGGATACTTCGCTCTTGATAATGGCTCCTCCAACCACCCCTCAAACGGATCTGTAGTTGTAAACCGCCCGCTGTCAGAGTCGTAGTACCTCCTTCTGAGATAGTAATCGCCCAGATAAGGATCGAACTGCTCGCCCGCAAAGCGATAGTTATTGACTGTATTACCTACCGAACCTAATAAACTCCCATAAGCCTCATAATCGTAAGTATCCGTAACCGTACTGCTAGCATTTGTCAAAGCTCTCGTACTGCCCAAACCATCCACATGATAGAACGATCGCACCCCGCCCCGATTCTGAGAAATCAAATCATTTCCATAAACATAAGAAGTTTGCACAGCACCGCCAGGGGCATACTCTTCCAACACTTGTGCATAAGGCTGATTTGCATCAATTAAGTAGCGAGTTTCCTGTCCGTTGACTGTTGTCGCCACCCGGATATGATCGGGATTGTATTTGTATTGAGTTTGAACAGTGCCAGTAGGTCTGGTAATATTCGCCCCAATCAAGCGATTCTCATAATCCCAATTGTAAACTACTCGATCTGTGGCATCTTTAATCCGAGATAGAGTATTACCGTTGTTATCATAAGTGTAGCTATTGCTGCCATCACTCAACAATCGATCGTTATTGTTGTAGGTATAGTTTGTCATCCCAGTTACAGAATCATTACTGCTCAGGCGATTTCCTACAGGATCGTAGGTATAGTCAATTGTGCGATTACTTGCAGCCGGGTCGGTAATTTTCTCCTGAGTTAACCGATAGAGAGGGTCGTAATTGTACTCAACCTTGCGACCGTCATGTTCTTCCACAACCTTGCGATTTCCAACTGGATCTAGCGTGTAGCGATAACTGGAAATCACTCCAGAAGGCCCAGTATTTTCTAAGAGCACCAACCGATTCAAGTCGTTATACTGGCGAGTTTCAACCGTACTGTTGGGCAATACGGTGCGGACGAGATTCCCTATCTTGTCATAAGTGTACCGGGTAAGTCCCAAGTTGGGGTCTGTGACTGTCTCCAACTGATTGTATTTGCCATAGGTGTATTTAGTTGTGCCAGTGGGAGTAATGACCTCAGTGCGGTTGCTAGCTGCATCATAGCGATAGCGGATGAATTGGTTGTCGGGGTCAATTCGAGAAATCAGTCGCTCCCGCACATCGTAATCATAGGTGGTTATCCCCCGCTGGTCTTTGGTAGTTTTAATTTGACCCGTTGGCGTGTAAGTGTACTCGACTGCGGTGGTGTCAGGGAACCGCTTAGCGATCGTGCGGTTGAGTTTGTCGTACTCGTAGGTAATAGTATTCCGATTGAAATCAACGGTGCTAGCAATGTTACCAGGCGGGTCGTAGGTAGTGTCCGATCGCTGTCCCAAGGGCAGGATAGTAGCAGTGCGGCGGTTCAATTTGTCATACTCGTACTGCGTGATGTGTTGGTTGGCATCTTTGGCTTGAATTAAGTTACCAGCTAAGTCATACTTGTATTCCGTCCGCTGCTGGAGCGCATCAACAACGGCACTCAAGCGATTCAAGGCATCGTACTCAAATTCAGTGGTTTTTCCAGCTTGGTCTGTCTGAGTTTTAACCCGCCCCAATTCATCATAGGTAGTAGTTGTGTAGGAGCGATCGGGGAAGCGAGTTTCTACGAGACGGTTTAGCCTATCGTAAACAAAAGAAGTCGTGCGTCCTAGCTGATCTGTTTCGCTAATCCGATTTCCAAACGCATCGTAGGTGTAGGCTTTGCGACGGCAAAGACAATCGCTGCGAGACTCAATTAGACGACCTTTTTCATCGTACTCGTATTCTTGGCGGTTCCCCAATTCATCAATCCGGGCAGTAACCCAACCGAATTCGTTATACTCAGTCTTAGTTCTGGGGTTGTTTGAGAGGTCTAATGGCGTGTCATCTGGATGAATAACCTCAACAGGTCGATTCAGCCCATCGTAAACAAAATAGGTCGTGCGACCAGCTTGGTCTGTAAAAGAACTCCGTCGTCCAACAGCATCGTAGGTAGTGATGTTACGAGTACCATCTGCGAAATGAGTTTCCGCCTGGCGGCCCAGGGCGTCATAGACAAACTTGGTTGTCTGGTTTCTAGCATCGGTTGCGGTCAGCCTATTTCCGGCTGCATCATAGGTATATTTAGTTTCGTTGTTGAGAGCATCGCGGATAAGGATAGGGCGACCCGCTTTATCGTACTCATACTCGATGCGATTCCCTCGTTTGTCAATAGAGGCTTTGATGCGACCGATTTTATCGTATTCAGTTTTGGTTCTGGGGTTGTCAGAAAGGTCACTAGGCGTGTTATCGGGATAAATAGTTTCGATGAGACGATCTAAAGCATCATAGACGAAGTGAGTAGTCTGTCCTTTTTGGTCAATAGTGGCGATTTCTCGACCGGCTGCATCATAAATAGAACGCACGGATGTACCGTCAGCATACAAAGTTTGTTCGAGCTGACCTTTTGCATCATAACGATATTCGGTACGACGATTGTTCATGCCTTTTTCTATGAGGGCAGTCATATTACCTAGTCTGTCATATTCGTATTGGATAACATTGCCGAGTGGATCGGTTTCTGAGGTAACGCGACCTTCACCATCGTAAGTCCACCTTTTAATAAGTGTCCGCGAGCCGTTTGTAGTGGCGAATGTGGTTGTTTCGGTGAGTGTTTTTCCACTGGCATCATAAGTGTAAGTAGTTGAGTTACCTAGCGCATCAATTTGACGAGTTACTCGGCCAACTGAGTCATATTCAAATTTAGTTTCTCGTCCTTGTGCATCAATAATTGCAGTGATATTGCCGAGGCGATCGTAGGTTTGTTTTGTGATGCCAAGAGAGTTATCAGTAGACAAAAGATTACCTCTGTTGTCATATTTGTAGGTAATCGTTCGACCTAATGGGTTGGTTTTAGTTTGGATTTGTCCAAATTGATTATAACTATATCGAGTCACATTCCCCAAAGCATTTTTCTCAGATAACTTATTCCCCTTGGCGTCATAACTCCACTCAGTCGTCCACCCATTCAGTCCTGTTTTCGCAGTAAAAACAGTAGAAGTCAGAACATTATTATCCCCATCAAAAGTCCTATCAATCCTCTTCCCTAACGGGTCAATCTCAGTTAAAACATTCCCCCGACTGTCATAAACATAAGTAGTCTCCTTCCCAAAAACATCCTTAACTTTCTGAAGCGAATTATTCGGATCGTAAACCAACTCCACCGCAGAACCGTTGGCATCAATCATCTGCTTTAAACGACCAGAATCATCATATCCAGTCTTCACCCCAGTCCTTCCCAAAGCATCAACAACCTCAGTCAAAAAGTGAGGATTATTCGCAGCTTCATACTTAAAGCTAGTCGTATTATTCTCCCTATCCTTAACAGCAACCAAATCACCTTTACTATCG
>NZ_JAEQCX010000203.1:0-5491 GCF_020738035.1 Microcoleus sp. PH2017_28_MFU_U_A | reverse complement strand
ATTGGCTGTGTAGGGAGTTTCTGCCTCACCGTCGTCGTCTAAGCCGATAATATGACCGTTTTCTCCCCGCACTACCTTGACTTCATACAGGGCACCACCACCAGATGCTGCACCGCCGCCTAAGAGTAGAGTATTGGGGTCAACAGTGCCGTCGGCGTTTCGCTTGAAGGTCATCGCCCCCAAGATGCCCGGTACGCCGTCCGGTCGATTTAAGTCGTAGGCGGCGTAGTTGTCTGCAAAGCGCGGGCCCACTACTACCCGATTGTCTGGAGTCATGTTACCCGGATTGGTAACGCGGCGAGTGCCAGTCCCGTCGGCATCCAGATACACGCTGCCCTTAACAGTGCCGGGGATGACGCTGCTAATTGACAAATCAAAACTTTGGATGTCCACCCCACCGCGACCGTCCTCGACTCGAACTCTCACTTTGTGAGTTCCGTTTTCTGGAGTTGCCCAAATAATTCTGCCGGTTTCTGAATCAATAATTGCACCGCTGGGCGCTTCTTCCAGCAAATAAGTGAGAGTATCCCCGTCAGTCTTTGTACAGGGCGAACAAACTCATGGTAGGCTGTCTATAACTTTTGAGAATAAGAAATTGCACTGAGCCAAGTATCAAGTTCAATATTGAGACTACTTAACCAGTGTGCCATTTTATCTTGTCCCAGAGCGTTCAAAATTAAGGTATCGTTTTGCTGTAAGAATGATTTATAATGCTTTTGATTCATCGAAATTTGTATAATTTCTCGATAGTCATTTCCGACTTCTTTAATAAGGTAATTGCCAAATTCAAAAAATGGAAGTTTAGGTTCAATATCAATTAAAAATTGATCGTATAGTTCTGGTAAAGCTCGTATCTTCAACATTAGGTAAACCCAAACAGTCTCTCCAGCAGTCGCAAAACAGTTCTCTGGATGAAATTTTAATAACTTTTGAAGAAGAGGTTTTGGAGCATCATCAAATCCCTCAGCAATGTCTACCAGAGATTGCTTTAGTAGTAGTTGAGTATATTCCATCTCAAGAGAGCAATCCTTTTTAAGAAAAGGATGACAACTTGACATTTCTACTCGAGCGTGAGGAATAGCCGTGTTAAAAAATGAAATCTCCCAAGATTCCGAGTAGTCAATTCCTTCAATAAGAAAAAGATGAGATTTAATACTCTTGAGTGAAGGGTGAATGCGTTCCCCTCTAAACTTTGTTATGTTTGAATATCCACTTACCTTGGTTTTGAAGAAAGTATGTATTCTGTCTAAAAACAGAGACTTTTCTTCTTGTGAAAGAACTTGAAAGAACTTAATAAAATTTGGACTTGCTGGTATTCTCATAATCCTGAAGAACGCTCAAGTGCTTTTGCAAGTAAAGTTGCTGTCACTGTCCAATTTATGCAGTTATGCCCAAATAAAGTATAGTCTTCTGCTGAAGGCAGCGATCTGACAGCAGCTTTCCATACAGCATACCGAAAAGCATCTAATTTGGCTACCCCAAACTTCAAGGCATTCCATGGAAGATTCACCTCGAAGTCAAATCGAGTTTGAAGTCCACCCGCAACAGCGCTAAAAGGATGAGAGACAGCCCCCCATCCATCAATAGCTCCAACATCAAACCTCTCAACCCGCCCAGAAATTCGAGGATACTTAGCGTACATAAAAGCGTGAACAGGCGCTCCACGAGTTACTATTTGTAAAGCAGAGAAAAGCTCATGATCTTTAACAGTAAAACGTTTAAGACCTTGAACCCTAACATTTTGCTGCTGGCTCTCAAGAGTATCTGAGATATTCTGTGCTGTGTTCACTTCTGCCAAGCTGGAGAAAAGACCGTTTGGATCAACAAAACTAACTGGATTGCTATTAGCATAGGCATATTTGTGCAGTGTTAAAGGTTCATTCAATTTACCCTCATAAGTATCCCGTCGAGTAAACCGCCCACTATCAGTATCGTAATACCGCTGCCTCAGATAATAATCCCCTAAATTAGGATCGAACTGCTCCCCAGCAAACAGATAATTATTAGCAGTACCGCCAGTCGATGCGATCGAATTCCCAAACGCATCATAGGCATAAGTATCAGTAACAGCACCCGACGCATTCGTCAACCCCCGCGTACTACCCAACCCATCAACCAAATAATACGAATCCGCATTTCCCCTCTCCTGAGAAATCAAATCCAACCCATAAACGTAACTAGCAGTCAAAGCATCATTTACATACTCGGACAATACTTGAGCATAATCCCGATTATTATCGACCAAATACTCAGTCGTCACCCCGTTAACAGTCTTGCTAACCCTCACCCCATCCGCATCGTAAGCATAACTAACCGACAAATTAGGACCAGTCACCCCAACCAAACGATTCTCTTTATTCCAGTTGTAAGTCACAGTCTCAACAACATTGCTCGCAGCATCCTTCTTAGTCCTTGTCTTCGTATTTCCATTGGCATCGTACCTGTACTCAACGCTACCAAGGCGCACGCCCTGAAGCCTTAATTCCTCCTTCAACAAACGGTCATTACCGTCATAGGTATAACTCGTCACCCCAGCAACAGAATCAGTCTTGGTCAACCGATTACCCACAGCATCGTAACCGTAACTAATCGTGCGGTTGCCATTAACCGGATCGGTAATTGTCTCTTGGGTCAACCGATACAAATCATCGTATTCGTACTCAACCTTCCGTCCGTTTTGTTCGGTAACAACCTTGCGATGTCCGACAGGATCTAGAGTATAATCGAACTTAGAAAAGACCGTTAAGAGCCGCTTGTATTCCAACAACTTCAACCGATTCAACTCATCGTAAGTCCTCACTTCCTCCACACCATTAGGCAATTCTGTTCTCGATAAATTCCCAGCAGCATCGTAGAAATACTTCGTTTCTGCCAAATCCGGATCGATAACTTTCTCCAAACGATTTTGCTCGTCATATCCGTAAGTCGTCACCCCACTCGGAGTCCTTATCTCAGTTCGATTTCCCGCAGCATCGTACTTGTATTCAATCGTCGCCCCGCTTGCCAAATAAGGGCCATCCGGGTCTTTTCTCGAAACCAAACGTCCGAGTTCGTCGTAATTAAAAGTTGTCGTACCTCGCGCATCAACAACAGTCTTAATCTGCCCGCTTTGAGTGTAAGTAAATGTTACCGGAGTTTCGCCACTACCGGGTGCAAACTGCTTGCTTGACAACCGATTTTTAGCATCGTAACCGTAGGTAATAGTATCCCCATTAAAATCAGTTACAGTCTTAACATTCCCCACCTCATCGTAAGTAGTAACCGACCTTTGAGTTAAAGGCAACTCAACAGCAACCCGACGGCCGTTTTTATCGTACTCAAAATCAGTCTGCTGGCTTTCAGCATCCTTCTGCCAAATCAACCGCCCTGCTTCATCGTAACCGTACTCAGTTCTCAGATTAATGGGATTAGTTCCCGACTGATTCAAAGTTTGCACTACCGCACTCAACCTACCTAAAGCATTGTACTCGTACTTGACTGTTTTACCAGCAGCATCAGTAGCAGAAATGCGCCGTCCCAAACTATCGTATTCAGTCTTAGCAGTCGGATTATCTAATTGATTGTTCGGAGTAGCATCAGGATAAATTGTCTTCACCAACCGCCCCAAATCATCGTACTCATAACGAGTCACCCTTCCCAAACCATCAACAGTCGCAACAGTCCTTCCTGCATTGTCGTATTCTGTTTTAGTTCGGGGATTGTTATCCAAATTTCCGGGAGTATCGTCGGGATAGATTACCTCCACCAATCGACCGTTATTATCGTACCGATATTCAGTCCGATTTCCTCTCTCGTCAATCTCAGCTTTAACGTCGCCGTTTTTGTAATACTCAGTCTTGCTTCTGGGATTATTCGACAAGAAAGCAGGCGAAGTATCGGGATAGATAACTTGCGTCCAGTCTATAGTAGCAAGAGATTGAGTCGGCACGATCGCACTTACCAACTGAGCTAAAGTATCCACTCCATCGGGATAAATCGTTTCCACCAAACGCCCCGCATCATCGTAATTGTAATGCGTTACCTGCTTGTCGGAGTCAATAGTAGCACGCAACCTTCCGCCCTTATCGTAAATGTTAATCGTTCGGGGATTGTCAGCGGGATTGCTGAGAGTATTGTCGGGATAAATCGTCTCGACCAACTGACCTTTACTATCGTAGCGGTAATCAGTCTTGTTGTTGCGGGCATCAATAACAGCAATTTGATTCCCGTTAGCATCGTACCTGTACTCGGTTACTTTATTCTCAGCATCAGTAACGAACCTGACTTTACCGTTACTATCGTAATCGGATTTAGTAACTAAAGTTTGCAATCCATTCGGAGTAGTTACAGTGCGAGTTTCAGTTTTGCGGTTGCCGCTGCTATCGTAGGTAAAGGTTGTTTGATTTGTATCAGCATCCTCAACTGAAAGTACATTTCCCGAAGCATCGTAGGTAAACTTAGTGATTTTGTTAGCAGCATCGGTAAGAGTAAGGAGATTTCCCCTCATGTCGTAACTAAACTTACTAACATTTCCCTTCGCATCCTTAGTCGTCAGCAAATTACCACTAGGAGAATAAGTATAACTCGCACTATTCCCCAGCGCATCAGTCTCAGTCAAAACCTGACCCCGACTGTTATAAGTCCACTGAGAAACATTCCCCAAAGCATCCTTCTCAGATAACTTATTCCCCTTAACATCATAAGTCCACTCAGTCTTCGACTTCACCTCAACCGAAACACCAGCAGCATTCAACTCCCTAGTAACAACAGTAGAAGTCAGAACATTATTATCCCCATCAAAAGTCCTATCGATCCTCTTCCCTAACGGGTCAATCTCAGTTAAAACATTCCCGCGACTGTCATAAACATAAGTAGTTTCCTTCCCAAAAACATCCTTAACCTTCTGAATCGAATTATTCGGATCGTAAACCAACTCCACCCTTTCCCCATTCCCATCAATCATCTGTTTCAAACGACCAGAATCATCATACCCAGTCTTCACCCCAGTCCTTCCCAACGAATCAATCACCTCAGTCAAAAAGTGAGGATTATTCGCAGCTTCATACTTAAAGCTAGTCGTATTACAACATCCCTCTCAAAAGTCACCGACTTACCCGTACTACTCTTAATCCCCGCATCGCTAAAAGATAGCTTATTCCCATTCGCATCTGTCGCAGTCAACAAATCCCCAGACTTCGCATCAATCTCGTAAACCAATCCTTCCTTGGTAGTCAACACATAAACACCGCCAAAAGCAGGATTTTCAGGATTAAAAGGCTGCCCGTTAACTCCGTAATACTCGCCGTACTCATTCCGTACTAAATTCGCATCCTTCACCGTCAAAGTCATCGTCGAACCCGAATGCGACTCAAAAGCCGGCTTGTACATCGCAGCCCCCGGCCCAGCCCCTCCTAAATACTGATTCAGATGATGCGAAGTCGGCTTAAAAGTAAAGGTTTCCCGCTTCCCACCCGGTAAAGTAATAAACACCTTAGTCTTGCTATCAAACGGT
>NZ_JAEQCX010000063.1:0-40271 GCF_020738035.1 Microcoleus sp. PH2017_28_MFU_U_A | reverse complement strand
TATTATTCTTGATAAGAATGTTCTCTGACATTTTTAAAAGAGCAGACTGCGGTGCAAATCACCAAAGGGTCAAATGATGCCCGAGGGAGGGACTCAGTTGACAGTTGACAGTTGACAGTTGACAGTTGACAAGACCTCTTGCAAAAATCGGAAAACACCCTGAAATTATCTGCGTTTACCTGTGTTTATCTGTCTGACATCTGCGGTTGCAGGATCGATCGAAGACTTATGCAATCTTGTCTACAGTTGACAGTTGACAGCTTGCCGTGAACGTAGTCGAATGGTTAACCTAGGACATCAGTTGACCTAGAAGGAAGAGGATTGGAGTAATAAATAGTTTTCTTTTTATTTCTCCTTATAAGGGATAGGCTTTCAACTAATTCTTTCTGCTAATTTTAACCGCTCTTCAACCCCTCTGGGTTGGGATGAGAGTTTGTACAGACGCCGTTTCAACCGCCTGGTATTCTGAGCGATCGCGCATCGACGAGCTATAATTGTGTAATCCTCACCCACCTCAAAATTATATGGTTGCAAGTAAAAGCGACACCTACGTCTCCCCCGAAGACTATTTAGCAGGCGAGAAAGTCAGCCCCATCAAACACGAGTACAGACAAGGAAAAGTCTATGCAAAAGCAGGGGCAAGCAAAGCTCATGTCATTATTATGGGGAACGTATCTGTACTTTTGAGAAACCATCTTCGGGGAAGTGGCTGTATACCTTACATGGCAAACATAAAAGTTCGGATTGAGGCAGCAAATTGTTATTACTATCCCGATGTAGCGGTGACTTGCGATGAACGGGACAGTAATACTGCTGAAGATTTCATTATCTACCCGCGCTTAATTGTGGAAGTTTTATCGCCTACAACAGCGGCTTTTGACAGAGGCGAAAAGTTTGCCGATTACCGTACTTCCGAAAGTTTGCAAGAGTATGTATTAATCAATCAAGAAAGAGTTAGTGTAGAGTGTTTTCGCCGGAATGCAGAGGGTTTGTGGGTGCTTTATCCTTACAGTGAAGGGCAAGACGTTCAGTTGGCGAGCGTTAATTTTAGCTGTGCGATCGAGGCTTTGTATGAAGATGCGATACTACTCTAGTTCATCAAAATTGTTCGATCGTTCGGACTAAAGTCCTGATTGACTAAACGGCAGAGAGCGGACTAAAGCCCTCACTACAAACTTGATTTTTTCTTGCTGGCTTTCCAAGTGCCGCCGTAGAAGTAAAAAGGATTGTTTTTACTTACCGATTCCCAACATTTAAGACAGAGAAAAAACCACTGCCCCGACTCGTCATACCGGGCGCGGTAGAGAGTCGGGGCAGATAGGGAACAGCGATCGCAATATTTAACCCTAATTCCTCTGGCCATTGTTTCTCAGTTTCAAGCAATAACGGACTCTTGAGGGCGGGCAAAAATCATGCGGCCCGCGCTAGTTTGCAAGGCGCTAGTAACTACGACTCGGGCTTCGGCGCCGACGTAGCTGCTACCTGCTTCTACGACAACCATTGTGCCGTCATCCAAGTAACCGATTCCCTGAGACGGTTCTTTGCCTTCTTTGCGGATTTTTAGTTCGATCGTATCTCCCGGCAAATAAGTCGGGCGCACTGCATGAGTCAAATCGTTGATATTTAAAACGGGCAGTTTTTGAACGGTAGCTACTTTCGACAAGTTGTAATCGTTGGTGAGCAAAATGCCGTCGATATCCAAAGCGAATCGGACTAATTTAGCATCGACTGTGGCAATCTCTTCGTAGTCAGCCGAGTGAATTTGAATCCGTTCTGGATATGTTTCTTTGATGCGGTTGAGTACATCTAAGCCGCGGCGCCCGCGCACTCGCTTTTGATCGTTAGCGGAATCAGCTACCAGTTGCAGTTCTTGCAGCACGAATTGCGGGATGATAATTTGACCTTCGAGGAAGCCTGTTTCTAGCAGGTTTTCAATCCGGCCGTCAATAATGCAGCTTGTATCGACAACTTTGGCACTTGTTGGCTTGAAATTACCTTCGCCTATCAACACTGTGGTGTCTAAGCTTTTGGGGTTGATCAGTCGCAGGAAAGCGCGGCCGTGGGTGTCTGTCAAACTGACGCCTGTGAAGCCGAACATGACGCTTCCCAATACTGCGACTAGGGGTTTGATGAAGCCGAACTCGCGGGGAATTGGCAGCAGGAACAGCGGAGCCAGCATTAAGTTGGCGACTAGCAGCCCGATGATTAAGCCGATCGCCCGTGTCAGCAGCATTTCCACCGGCATATCCCGGACTTGCTTTTCTAACCGCCGGTAGGTTGTTTGAGCGACTAATCCCAACACGAAGCCGATTAATGCTCCAAACGAGCCCAGTACCGAACTTAGGCCTTGTATATTTGTAACTTGCTCCAGCAGGTTGTTTGGCAGGAGCTCGACTCCGTAATAGCCGATTCCTCCGCCTGCAATTATGAATGAGATAATTATGATTGCGTCTAGCATTTAGTTCTAGGTTAATGAATGTGTTTATATTATATCTTTCTAGTGCTGATAGTTTTTTCGTGGTTGCGGTCGGATATCGCTATCTTTACTTACCAATTTTTATGAACTTATATTTCGCGCCTGTACCGTGAAGGGGGATATGCTACCCCTGCTTCACGGCATTGAGCGCGCCCCTTCACGGGCAGACATGAGGTGCGAATAGACCGCCCTGCAACCTGTTCGGGAATTACTGCCGATCGCCATCGCTAGGAGATTAAGCTAGAATAGCAGATCGTTCGCAGTGCGTTATTGCTAAGAAAATGTCACAATATACATAATTATTTATAACGGTTTAATTAAAACTTTAGATTTGAAGTTGCACTTTTAGCTGGAAATGTAATGAACCCTACCACAGATTATTTAACATTTGAATTCCCAAAAAGTGGGCAGGTGGCAAATTCCGGCATTCCCAGTTCGGCTTACCTGCACGTACCTTTTTGTCGCCGCCGCTGTTACTACTGCGACTTTCCGGTTTTTGTGGTGGGCGATCGCAAAAATGGCGAAAATTCCGGCACAATTGTCCAATACGTTGCCGTACTGTGTCAAGAAATTGCAGAAACTCCAAATTTAGGTACATCTCTAAAGACAGTTTTTTTTGGTGGTGGCACGCCTTCGCTGCTTTCTGTCAGTCAATTGAGCCATATTTTAGAAACTATCGACGGCAAATTTGGCATTGCTGCTGGGGCAGAAATTTCAATAGAAATTGACCCTGGAACATTTACTTTAGAACAGTTGCGGGGATATGCCGCAGCGGGAGTAAATCGAGTTAGTTTGGGAGTGCAAGCTTTTCAGGATGAATTGCTGCAAGCTTGCGGGCGATCGCACTCGGTGGCAGAAATTTTGGAAGCAGTAGAAATAGTGCGATCGGCTGGGATTGTCAATTTCAGTTTAGACCTCATTTCTGGACTGCCGCACCAAACCTTAGAACAATGGGAAGCTTCCCTAAAATCAGCGGTAGCAATTAGCCCGACTCACCTGTCGAGTTATGACTTAATTGTTGAGCCCTTAACAGCTTTCGGGCGATATTTTGAAGCAGGTTCCCAGCCGCTACCAGCCGATGAAACTGCTGCTCAAATGTACCGTTTAGCGCAGGAAATTCTGACTGATGCTGGCTACGAACATTACGAAATTTCCAATTATGCTAGGCCAGGCTATCAGTGTCAGCACAACCGCGTTTATTGGGAAAATCGCCCTTATTACGGCTTGGGGATGGGGGCGGCGAGTTATGTGGAAGGCCGGAGGTTGACAAGGCCTCGCAAAACTCAAGAATATTATCAGTGGGTGCGAAATCTTTCCGAGACAACTTCTGCTGCTACCGCCCAACTGGGGGGGGAGACCCAGACCGATATTCACCCAGCAATTGAACCCAATTTTCAAGTCTCAGACAATGACGTTTTGTTAGAAACGCTGATGCTAGGTTTGCGTTTGGCAGAAGGGGTTAGCCTGTCGGCGCTGACTGAAAAGTTTACTCAGCAAACGGTTGATAAAATTTGGCATTGCTTGCAGCCCTACTGGCGACAGGGATTGGTGGAAATTGTGAATGCTGGGGCGATCGCCACTTTAGCCGAAGGTGAAAAACTGCCACTTTCGGGAAATTTGAGATTGAGCGATCCCGAAGGTTTTTTGTTTTCTAATACAATTTTAGCCGACTTGTTCAGCAAGTTAGGAGAGGACAATTAGCTTATGTCTGAGGAAGTATACACAGCGCTAAGGCGATCGCCCGTCCAGCCACACCCAGCAATTCGACAATCAGAAAATTAAATTGCTCCCTGGGTTTATAATGTCAAAAATAATGTGTTTTATATCGATCCTTAATAAAACTTAAGTAACGAACTAAGCCTTGAGATAGACGCGACGACTGAAATCCGGCTGTCATACTTGAGAGTGACGATTTAAAAAAGATCTTGATGGAAACCCTGACTCTCGAACGCCACAACATTCACAGCAATCCCAATCGGGTAATTAGCGATCGCGGCTGCAATCAAACTTCTAAGTGTAAATTTTGCGGTCACTACAAGATGCAAAGAGGTGCCGTGGGTCACTGTCAATTGTTAGGCGCACCAGTGCGAGGAGGATGGAAATCTTGCACTTTAGCACTGCCACCTTTTGCACCTTCTTGGGAA
Source organism: Microcoleus sp. PH2017_28_MFU_U_A (assembly GCF_020738035.1). NCBI lineage: Bacteria > Bacillati > Cyanobacteriota > Cyanophyceae > Oscillatoriales > Microcoleaceae > Microcoleus > Microcoleus sp. PH2017_28_MFU_U_A. Next base: position 35,651 of record NZ_JAEQCX010000063.1, on the reverse strand, counting down.
CAGGTGGAAGGCGCCACTATTTCCTCAGGGACATTTATTAATTAATTATTAATTAATCTAAAGAATGTCGGGAAAATTTGATTTTGACAGGCGAGCGGATATATATTAGACTGAGGCTGGTGACAGATACCTTGCACAATTTCACAAACAAGTTAAAAACATGAATATGACACTTACTCAGGTAATTTCGGAACGTGATGCGCGTATTTTGTGTTGGTATCTCAATACTACTAGCCAAATGCAAATTGCTCGGATTACAAATATTCCGAATTGGTATTTTGAGCGGACGGTGTTTCCGGGAGAACGTTTTTTGTTTGAAGCGCTCCCGGAAGCTCAGTTAGAAGTTTGCAGGAGTGCGGAGACGGGTGCTATTGTGTGCGAGCGAATTTTGTGCGATCGACTGCGAGTTCAAGAATTAAGCGCACCTGATTAAATCATATAACAAATAGTATGGTGCGTCAGGTGTGACATTTTCAATCACCACAGAAAGTCTCATGCTGACGCACCATTGATTCCGGGGATAAGCTGTCGTGCAAATAAACATTGCATATTCGGGACGGGCTAGAAGCCCATCCCACAAGACTTAGATTATTTCTTGACATACAGTTTAAATGCCGCAACAGCTTACCTCAGTCTGAGATGGTTGGTTTGTCGCCAAAATCATCCTAGCTGACCAAGAATTTCACAGGTGGTACCCGCCACGTGATTTATCCGTGGAATCAATCCCAAATCGAAAATCATCAAGCCCCCGAATTTATCCGTGGGTCGCCTCTAAAATCTAAAATCTAAAATCGATTGACGCACCCTACCGATCGGGAACGGGAGCATCTCAGTTTTGCAAGAAGCATTTTTTCTTCACAGTGCGAGCGTCCCCGCTCGCGTGCTTTTATACGCACGCGAGCGGGGACGCTCGCACTGTAAATGCAAAACTGAGATGCTCCCTCGGGAACTCTTGTGGGGTGGGCCGGAGAACCCGCCCAAAACTTAAATTTAAATGCAGACCAGATTCTAAGCTAAATTATATAAAATTAACCGCTATTAAATATTAAAACCCGATGTCCCTCACCGAAAAAATTCTCTCCCAAGTGCCGGGAGACGCCCTTGGAGGCCTGCGAAAGGTCGATCGACTCTGGGAAAACCTCAAACAAAACACCGCCCCAACACCCGCAGCCGTCAAACACAGCCAACAACCCCTAGAAACCCTCGACTTCGACATAGTTATCAGCGGCGGAACCCTAGGAATATTAATCGGTACAGCCTTAGCAGTACGCGGTTGGCGAGTAGCCTTACTCGAACGCGGCATCCTGCGAGGGCGCGAACAAGAATGGAACATTTCACGCAAAGAATTAGACGCATTCTTAGAACTAAACTTGCTTTCAGTTGAAGAAATAGACAAAGCAATTGCCACCGAATACAACCCAGCCCGCATCAGCTTTACCAACACCCCTGACATCTGGATTCGCGACGTACTCAACATCGGCATCGACCCTATTTACCTCCTCGAAACCCTCAAACATAAATTTCTCCATTTCGGAGGAAAACTATTTGAAAATACACCATTTAAAACAGCAACAATTCACCCCAACGGAGTTATAGTAGAATCAGAAAATACCGATTCACCAAATGTCAACACTTCATTTACAACCAGATTATTATTAGACGCAATGGGATATTTTTCGCCCATTGTCCGTCAGGCAAGACAAGGCAAAAAACCCGACGCCGTATGTTTAGTAGTCGGCAGTTGTGCCCAAGGATACCCCAAAAATGACACTGGCGATATATTTGCATCCTTCACCCCAATGCAAAATCAGTGCCAATATTTTTGGGAAGCATTTCCCGCCAGAGACGGGCGCACGACTTACTTATTTACCTATATAGACGCCGACACAAAAAGATTTAGTTTAGAAACATTATTTGAAGACTATTTGCGCTTGCTTCCCGAATATCAAAACGTCGAACTCGAACAGTTAAAATTCCAAAGAGCACTCTACGGATTCTTTCCCTGCTACCGCCAAAGCCCTCTAAAAATGCCTTGGAATCGGATACTTCCAGTCGGAGACAGCAGCGGCAGCCAATCGCCCCTCAGCTTCGGCGGTTTCGGGGCAATGGTGCGCCACCTCAAACGCTTGACTCTCGGAATTGACGAAGCTTTAACCAGCGAAAGTCTAGACAAAAATTCCCTGGCACTTTTGCAACCGTATCAACCAAATCTATCAGTTACTTGGTTGTTTCAGCGTTCGATGAGTGCTGCGATCAATCAGAAAATAGACCCCAATCAAATCAATCAACTTTTGGCTGCTGTATTTGGGATAATGGAAGAATTGGGAGAACCAGTGCTCAAGCCGTTTCTTCAGGATATCGTGCTGTTTCCGGCTTTGTCGCAAACTTTGTTTAAAACAGCAATCAGCCATCCGGGATTGGTGATGAAAATTATCCCGCAGGTGGGGATAGCTAATTTGCTCGATTGGATGGTTCATTATGTGAATTTAGGGATTTATACAGGATTACAGCCTTTAGGGAAAGCGGTAGAACCGCAGGTAAAAAATTTAGGAACCCAACAGCAATACTATTTTCACCGATTAGTTGAAGCCTGGAAATACGGCGCTGGAGGCGATTATTAATTCTCAGTATTTTTATTCGTAGTAAGCACTTTCCTTTGGGCGAAGGTACGTAGTTGCGCTTCAGCGCTCTTTATAATATTAGGAAAGAGCGCTGAAGCGCAACTACGTACCTAATTTGTCTGATGACAATAAAACTGGGTTTGTAGTGAGGACTTTAGTCCTTCTTCTATTAAGGAATAAAGTCCTCACTACGAACCTTTTTTACTATGGTAATCGAGCGGATATGATATTACCGGGCGCTTAGCCTGGAAGTTATACCAATTATCTAAAATTGTGCAACACTCTTTGACCCCCCCCTAGCCCCCCCTTGCTAAGGGGGGGGACAAGAATACTGTTGCATTCTTCTGAAAAATTGGTATTAAATTAATCTTTTGTGGAACGGGCATCTTGCCCGTTACTGATATATGAGTTATCAGTTATGCAGGAGCGATAACGGCCAAAGCTTGGGGAATCACTCGGAATTTTGCAGGCGTTTGAGTGGTAATTTCACCGTCGGTATTAATCGGACGGCGCTTGCTAGTATTGATCTCAATTTCTTGAGCGTGCAAGGCGCGAACGTTGGGCCAACTGTTATGATTTCCTTGCCTCATCGCTGGCAGCAAAGCAATGATTTCCCACCAATTTTTTGTCTCTAAACTATACAAATCCAGCCGCCTGTCGTCGATGGTGGCATCTTCGGCAACTGTCATGCCGCCGCCGTAATAGCGACCGTTGCCGATCGCAATTTGAATGGTTTTCACATGAAAAGATTGGTTGTTTACTTTAATTTCGGCTCTAAATGGTCGCGATTCCCAGATTGTTTGTAAGGCGGTAAAAGCATAAGCTAAAACTCCCCAGCGCTGTTTCACGTCTTTAGTAAGTCTCTGGGTAATTTGCACGCTCAATCCTAAACTAGCTACATTAAAAAAATGCTGGCCGTTCACCCAACCTAAGTCTATGAGCCGAATTTTACCGCTGGCAATTACTTGACAAGCTGCGGATAAATCTGTTGGAATTTCGAGAGTGCGGGCTAAATCGTTAGCAGTTCCCATGGGCAAAATACCTAAGGGTAATTTAGTGTCGATCAAACCTTCTATGGCGCAGTTGAGTGTGCCGTCGCCTCCGCCGATTATTACTAATTCGACTTGATGTTGGTAGTGCCGAATTGTTTCGGAAATTTCATTTGCGTGGTTTGTAGATTCGACAATTAAATCAAAACCAAGTGCTTGTAATTTTACAGTGGCTTGAGATAATAAATTTTGCCCTTTGCGGGAGTGCTGGTTTACTAAAAGGAGAGCTTTTTTCATGAATAATTGGGAATTGGGAATTGGGAATTGGGAATTGGGAATGGGAATTATGTCATGGTTGGGTGTGGTTGTTTTTATCTTGGTTGTCTAAAAGCTGTGCTAAACTGCGATTTTGGTTTTTCAAATTAAGAATTTCACAGGTGGATGACTTAAGTGCATGAATTTAATGCTTTAATTACATTTTACCCATGGTGATGGATTGACATTAATCTTAAATGATTGATAATTTTAGCAAAAGATTGCTGAAAAGTCTCTGGCATTCTGCGCTAGCTGTCATCTACCTTCTTGAAGCTAAATTAAATTTATGTCTAATATTTTAGAAGAAGCCCAAGTGGCTGCCGATCGCCAAAACTGGCCTCTTTTAGTTGAATGCTTGCAGCAATTGACAGCAAACGGTAGTCAGCAGCCGGAAGAACATATTTTAGAAAAGGCTGTCAGTTTAGCAATCGCAGCCTTAAAATGGGGGGATTTTCAAGACCGCTGGGAAATTGCTAAGGTATTGCCCAATCTGGGAAATGGCGCGATCGCACCTTTAATCGCCTTGCTTGAAGACGAAGATGCAGATACAGAGCCCCGGTGGTTTGCCGCCCGCATCCTCGGAAAGTTCGTGAAGCCTAGCTATCCCAAAGGCAATCGCCCGGAAGTGATGCAAGCTTTAGTAAAATTAATCGAAAATTCTGATGAAGAATTGAGCCAAATTGCGGCGGAAACTCTAGGAAATTTCGGCACGAGTGCGATCGAATCCCTGACAACTCTCCTACAACAAGCAGACTCGCGACAGTTTGCTACAGCAGCCCTCGCCCAAATTCGGCGCCCCGAAATTATCCCACCGCTGTTGAGTGTAGTCACGGATTCTCAAGTTGCGGTGCGTGCTTGCGCTATTGAGGCGTTGAGTAGTTTTCACGACTCTCGGATTCCGTCGGTACTGGTAGGTGCACTCAAAGATCCGGCGACAGCAGTCAGAAAGGAAGCGGTGCGGGCTCTTGGGGTGCGCGCCTATTTAGATGCAGAATTAGATTTAGTTAAGTTGCTCAAACCTTTGCTTTGGGATATCCGTTTAGAAGTTTGTCAGGAGGCGGCGATCGCAATTGGGCGACTGAAAACCGATGCTGCGGCGGCGGCTTTATTTGAATTGTTGCGATCGCCCGCAACTCCCCTTGAATTGCAAATCGAAACTGTGCGTGCCCTCGGCTGGAGTGAAACCGCTGCCGGTTTAGAATATTTGCAAAAAGCGCTGATCTGGCGATCGGCTGCTGATTTAGAAGGCGAGGTATTGACAAGTAATTCTGCAATTCCAATTATCGATGAACACCGATTAATTCAAAACAAGAATCCTGCTGTTTGTCAAGAGATTGTCACTGTTTTGGGGCGAGTGGAAAAGCCGGAATTAAAAACCAAAGCTGCTGAAATTGCGATCGATTTGCTAGAGGGCAATCATCCCGCCGTGCAGTCTTCCCAAATCAAACAATCTTTGGCTTTAGCGTTAGGACAATTAGGAGATATCAGAGCGGTAGATGTGTTGATTCAACTGTTGGCAGATGCCGATAACAGCGTCAGACTGCATAGTTTATCAGCACTCAAACGGCTGGGTGGGGGAGAGGTTCGGCAGCAATTAGCAAGTTTAGTCGATCGTCCAAGTCTCGAACCCAGATTAAAACAGGGAATTGCGATCGCCCTGCAAGAATGGCAAGAGAATTAGGATGCAATAGCAGAATTAAGAAAAGACGGCGAATAGAATTCGCGACTACACAAACGATGTCCGCCTCCGCGGACTGAAGAGGATAAGGTAATTTCAACCGGACACTCTTTAACCCGCGGAGGCGGGTTTTGTCTGTTTAGGCGCGGTTTCAACCGCCGTCTGTCTTCTTCTGTCTTCTTTACCTCTTTTCAATAGGCAATCGCACCCCGAAAGTCGAGCCGAGTCCCAGGCCGGGACTTTGGGCCCAGACAGTGCCGCCGTGGAGTTCCACGAGATGGCGGACGATCGCCAATCCGATTCCCAGCCCGCCGTAATTGCGTGTATGACTGCTGTCAGCTTGGCGGAAGCGATCGAACACAAACGGCAAAAACTCCTTGCTGATGCCAATTCCCGTATCGCTAACGGCGATCGTCACAGAGTGAACCGGAGACGGAGACAACATGGCACTACCAGCCGATCGCGGTTCCCCCTCCTCCGAGAGCCTGATTTCCACGCTACCGGACGGTGGCGTAAACTTAATGGCATTCGAGACCAAATTCCACACTACCTGCTGCAAACGAGTAGCATCGCCCCTCACCAAGCTCACCCCTTCGCCATAAAAAGTCGCCAATTCAACTCCCCGAGCTTCAGCATCAGGGGCGAGCGCTTTGACTGCGGTTTCTACAATCGGCACCAAATCCACGGGGCGCAGCTTCAAACATACTTTGCCACTCACAATCCGGGAAACGTCCAGCAAATCCTCAATCATCTGAGTCTGCAACCGCCCGTTTCGCTCGATCGTCTCCAAACCCACAGCCGTTTTTTCGGCACTCAACTTGCGCTGTCGCAGTATCTGGGCCCAGCCGACAACTGCATTCAGAGGCGTCCGCAACTCGTGAGAAAGCGTTGCCAAAAACTCGTCTTTAATCCGGTTGGCCTCCGCTGCTTCCCGGTAAAGCCGCGCATTATCGATCGCCACCGCCGCATCCCGCGCCAAATCCGAGAGCAAAATCAAATCGCCCTCGCCGCAGCGGCGGCCGGACTCTCCGCACAGCAACGAAATCGCTCCCAGCGTCCGCCCGCGAGCGATCAGCGGCACGCAGATTGCCGACAGCGGGTTCTGGTAGCACAGCACTTCCAACAGTTCGTTGTCCGACAGCACCGCCTCGATCGCCCAATGCGGTATTTCTGGGTAGAGCTTCGATTCTCCAGTCCGCAGCACCTTTGCTACTCCGTGGCGTCCCTGGGGGTCTACCGGCAAACGGCGATTGATTTGCCACAACAGAGCGACTTTGCTCGGATCTGAGTGAGCAACTGCTTGCAAGCCGATCGAGCCGTCGGCCTCGATTAAATGCACGCAGCACCAATCCCCCAGCCCCGGTACTGCTAAATCTGCCAAATCTTGCAGCGCCTCTTGGTAATTCAAAGAAGCCGATGACAGCACAGCCAAAGCTCGGGCGCGCAAATCCGCTGTTTGGGCCGATCGCTGGCGATCGTCAATATCAGTAGAAGTCCCGAACCACTTGAGGATGTTTCCGTCAGCGTCCCGTACTGGCATGGCGCGACCCAGATGCCAGCGGTAAACCCCGTCAGATGCCCGTTTCAAGCGGTATTCCACCTCGTAGGTCTCCCCCATCTGCACCGACTCATTCCAGCGTTCCAGGGAATTTTTCAAGTCATCTGGATGCACCACTGGCTGCCACCCCCAGCCTTGAGTTTTTTCTAGGGTCAAACCGGTGTATTCAAACCAGCGTTGGTTGTAGTAGTCGATCCAGCCGTCAGGCCAAGCAGTCCAAACTATTTGGGGGATAGTTTCAGCGAGAATGCGGTACAACTGTTCGCTGGCTTCGGCTGCGCGGCGGGCGGTTTGTTCCCGCGCCCAAGCCTGATTTCGCTGTTCTTCGGCCTCTTTGCGATCGCTGATGTCGCTAATCACGCCGATCCATTTCCACGGATGGCCTTGTTTGTCAAGAACTACTTTGCCCCGATCGATCCAGTGGAGCAAGCCACCACCGGAGCATTGCACGCGGTATTCCTGAAAAAATGGGGCAGTCCAATTGTCTGGCGCGCTCAAATATCGATCGACTGCGGCCTCGATTTGCGATCGGTCTTCCGAATTTAAAATACTGTTCCAAGCTGCTCTCGTCCTCGGAAATCTGCCTTTTTCGTACCCCAAAATTTCATCTACACGACCAAACCACAGCACGATACCGGTCTCGATATCCCATTCGTAAATTAAATCGCTAGCACTTTCTGCCGCAATCCGAAACCGCTCTTCTGACTGTCGCAGCACTTCCATAAACTTAAAGCGTTCCGTCACGTCCAAAACCAGAGACAGCATCGAGATCAACTGTCCAGAATCGCTGTAAAAAGCCGAATTGTGCCACTCGCAATGCACCAAAGAACCCGACTTATCATAATTGCTGTTGCGAACGACATTGCACCGTTCGTGTTGGTTTTTCAAACTCTCAATTGCCGCTTGTACATCTTTCACATCGCCGTCAAAAATAAAGTTCCATTCGCTAAAATGCTTGCCTAAAACTTCTGTTGCCTTCCACCCAAAAATCTTTTCAGCAGCCGGAGACCACCCACTGAGGCGAAAATTTTCATCCCACTCAATCACAGCTAGGGGCGTATTTTCAAAATGAGAAGTGAGTTTTTGCAGGGCGTCGCGCAGGGATGCTTCTACTTGCTTGCGGTCAGTAATATCGCTAAAAGAAATAGCCATGCCGTCGCCCAATTTAACGGTCACAATCCGAAACCAGCCGACAATACCTTCGCTGTTGTAAGAAATCTCAGTATTGAGGGGAATTCCTGTTTCTACAACTTGCACGTAACGATCGAACAAACCGCTATCTTGATGACCGGGCAGGACTTGCAGCAATCGCTTTCCGACCATTTCTTCAGGAGTGCTTTGCTGAATTTTTGCCGCAGCGGGATTGACGTATTCCCATTCAAAATCGACAATTTTAGAGCCGTCACGAATGCTGCGAAACACGTTAAATCCGTCTAGAGATAATTCCTGAAAAGCGCGAAAGCGTTCTTCGCTTGCTTGCAGCTTGTTGGCAATTTCCAGCAGGAGTTGTTGGACTCCCTCCGACTGCGCTATTTCTAGGAGCAATTGCTGGTTAATTGGCCCGAGTTCGCTGCTGGGGGATGGGACGGGATTTTCAATGGTACAGCCAGCTTGCGGTCGATCGGCCTTTTGACTTTCCAGCGCTGTATTTGCTGCTAATTGTGTCGCCCGCGTCACCGCCAACACTTGAGAAAGCGAGGGCATCAATTGGGCCACAGCCCACACAGAAATGATAGCGGTAACGGCGGCGAGCAAACTTGACAGCGCGTAGCTGGGATGAACCAGCATCGAAACTTGCATCAGGTGAGTTGTCCCACCGCAGAAAAACCCGAGTCCCAATAGGATAAAACCCTTGCTTGCAGGCACATACCGCTGCTTCCTGGCAAAGTAGATCAGCATCGCTGGAATTGAGTAATAAGCCAAGGCAATTAACAAATCGCTCACCGCGTGCAGTCCCATTAACTGCAATTGCCACTCTTCCCATCCACCTTGGGGCATAAAATTGTGCTTAAATGACATAATCTTAAGAAAATTCTGCATTTCGCCTTTCCTGTGCGATCGATCGTACTTGCACTTGTGTTGCTGACCCGCTAATTCCTAGTCTATACACAAAAAAACAGAAAACAACAGTGACTTTAGGCAGGGATGAAAGTTCATCGGAGGTTTCAAACGGGCGGCAAGATTCGGACATTTATTGACAGTAATAGGGAGAGCCAGGTACTATAATCTTGAAAGATGTACGATCTAAAATGCTAGCTTTTAACTTTTAATCTTACATACAAACAAGTTAGCTAGAGTGATTGAGGAAACCCCTATGACAGTGCAATTCATTAAATCTGTTGAGTTACAAACTTAAAAACATCGAACGCTCAACTTTGCTGAATTAAATCGTTTTATCAATCAAGTTTTCCAGTCATATAATGGATTTAATTGGGAGCATCTCAGTTTTGCATTTACAGTGCTGTCGGGAGCTAAAAAAAGTTTCGTAGTACGGACTTCAGTCCGCTCTTTAAAAAATGCAGTGCTGTCGGGAGTTCAAAAAAGGTTCGTAGTACGGACTTCAGTCCGCTCTTTAAAAAATGCTTCTTGCAAAACAGAGATGCTCCCATTTAATCTCAGAGAATGGAATAGTCTAAGTCTAATTTAGCCTAATAAATCCTGACCGAGCAAATTAATTTGTAGAGCCAAGCATCCGCGCCTCTAGAACCAGAATCCAAACTAATCTGCACCTGTATCAAGACGTACTAAATTATTCTACTAAATCGGTTAAGGTCTCTAATGTCTCTGACGATCTCCCAGTCAAAGTTCTCAAACCATCTCGAATTAAACATCCATGCGCTTAGAGCAGCTTCAAGCATTTCTTTCAGTTGCTGAAACCGGTAGCTTTCAGCAAGCAGCCCGGAAGTGCGGCGTCACCCAATCGACTATTAGCCGTCAAGTGCAGGGACTTGAAGCGGAAGTGGGTTTGTCGCTGTTTCACCGCACCGCCCACGCCAAGCTGACAGTGGGAGGGGAACGCCTGTTACCTCACGCTCGCAAAATCTGTCAGAGTTGGCGAAATGCTGCGGTCGAATTGGGAGACTTGCTGGCGGGAAAACAGCCGGAACTTTGCGTGGCTGCGATTCACTCGGTTTGCGCTGCTTATTTACCGCCTGTGCTGCAAAGGTTTTGTCGCAGCTATCCTGAGGTGCAGTTGCGCGTGACATCCCTAGGAAGCGATCGAGCTTTGAAAGTTCTCAAAGACGGTTTGGTGGACATCGCGGTGGTGATGAACAACCGCTATTTTACTCAAGCCCCGGAAATGTTGGTTGAGGTGCTCTACAATGAGCCGATCGAGGTATTAATGGCCGCGAGTCATCCCCTGGCCCAGTACGATCGAGTACCTTGGCCGGAATTGATTTGTTACCCGCAAGTGGTGTTTAAGGACGGGTACGGAATGCAGCGCATGGTACAAGAGCAATTCGGACGCATCGGTGCTAAACTTCATGCTGTTTTGGAACTCAACACTCTCGATGCTTTTCGAGGCGTGGTGCGCCAGGGAGAATTGATTGCTTTGCTGCCGCATTCAGCTTTGCTAGACGCTAAGGCCGATCGCACTTTAGCAATTCGATCGATCGCTCTTGAGCGCCCAAATTCCAAGGTTTCGGCGATCCTCTTCGAGGGCTTCGCTAACGGACAATCGGCGATCGATCCGACTTGGACTCGCGAAGTGGTGTTGGTAACAACTCACGATCGAATGCAAATTCCGCCGATCGCCCATTTCTGGAATCTGGTACGGGAACTTGTACCACCATGTGATGTCATCAAAGTAGTAAAATCCGGAAATTAATACCTGTTTATAATTGAGATTTGAAATTTGAGATTTTATGGCGTTACGAATAACCAATAACGAATAACCAATAACGAATAACGAATAACCAATAACGAATAACCAATAACCAATGCCCAATGCCCAATGCCCAATGCCCGATGCCCAATGCCCAATGACCAACTTCAATAATTATGAGTGACGCATTTAGAGAATTGCTACGAAAAATTGGCAGTGGAGTACACACAGGAGAAAACTTAACTCGATCGCAATCAGCAGCAGCCACGCGAATGATGCTGCTAGGAGAAGCAACACCGACTCAAATCGGAGCTTTCATGATTTCCCATCGCATCAAACGGCCCACCGGCGAAGAATTAGCCGGAATGCTGGATGCTTACGAAGAATTGGGGCCGATGCTTGCCCCTCCCAACCGAGAAAAAGGATTTGCCGTTTCTAGCGTCGCCGTGTTTGGCGTAGCCTACGACGGGCGATCGCGCACCGCTCCAATTAGCCCAATAACCGCCCTAATATTAGCCGCCTCTGGCGTCCCAACCGTCATGCACGGAGGGGAGACAATGCCAACCAAAGAAGGCATTCCCCTAATCGAAATTTGGCGCGGTTTAGGAGTTGACTGGAGAAAACTCCGTTTAGAAAAAGTCCAGCAAGTTTTTAACAGTACGGGTTTAGGTTTTGTTTACCTTCCCAAGCATTTTCCTCAAGCCGCGAGTTTAGTGCCCTACCGCCGCGAAATCGGCAAACGGCCGCCTTTTTCGACAATGGAATTGATGTGGTGTCCCTGCGCCGGCGACGTTAACGTCATCTCAGGCTACGTGCACCCGCCTACAGAGGGTATGTTTCAAGCAGCCTTTGAGTTGCGGGGAGTCAAAAATTATACCACAGTCAAAGGATTGGAGGGCAGTTGCGACTTGCCGCGCGATCGAACTGCAATTATCGGCATTGCTAAACCGGGCGCCGAGTTCGAGCGAGTGCTTTTAGCCCACGGAGATTACGGTTTTAGCAGTACAAATCCCGCCTTTGAATCAGCATCTGAGTTATTCAAACAAATGCAGGAAGTTTTGTTAGGAAAACACTCAGAAATGATGCAATCTGCTATCTGGAACGGCGGATTTTATCTGTGGCGCAGCGGAATTTGTTTGGATATGGACTCTGGTTTGATTGAGGCAGAAACCTTATTAAGCAGCGGTCAAGTAGTGCAAAAACTTGAGGAAGTTAGCAAAGCCGTTAGTGCTTTGAATTGAGAATCAATCAGGTTGAGTGCTAATGACAGTTGACAGTTGACAGTTGACAGTTGACAGTTGACAGTTGACAGTTAACCGTTAACTAATGACCAATGCCCAATGCCCAATGCCCAATGCCCAATGCCCAATGCCCAATGATTAACCATAAAATAGCAGTAATTGTGCTCGCAGGCGGTCAAAGTTCGCGGATGGGTACGGATAAATCTCTCCTAGAAATTGAGGGTAAAAGCCTGTTGCAGCGGGCGTGTGAGGTTGCAGCAGTTGTAACGCCACAAGTGTATGTTTTGACAGCTTGGCCCGATCGCTATCGATCGACCCCAACCCAAAAATCCCAATTTCTGGTAGAGTACAATCCGGGTTCCGGCCCCTTAGTGGCATTAACTCAAGGACTGACGGACATTTCTGCCGACTGGATTTTGCTATTAGCTTGCGATTTGCCCTTATTAGATTCCCGAATCATTGATAATTGGGCGAGTAAGTTAACAGAGTTTCCCCCATCTACCTTAGCAGTTGTCCCCTATCAAAATTCGCGCTGGGAGCCATTATGCGGTTTCTACCGCAAACAATCTCTGTCCAGCTTGCAAAGTTTTATTGACAAAGGGGGACATTCATTTCAACAGTGGTTAAATCAAATCCAAGTAATCCCTCTACCCGTAGGGGAACGAGAAGCAGTCATGCTATCGAATTGCAATACACTAGAAGAATTTGAGCAATTAAAAGGTAAAATGGTTGACAGTTGACAGTTGACAGACTAATGACTAATAGGGTTCGCGAGCGGGGACGCTCGCACTAATAACTAATGACTAATAACTAATGATTAACGAATATTGGTTACTCGATCGCGAAATCACATTCCTCAACCACGGTTCCTTTGGAGCCTGTCCGATTCCCGTACTGGAAGCGCAAACCAGTTTTCGAGAACAACTGGAAAGAGAACCATTGCGCTTTTTAATGCGGGAATTTGAGCCGCTGTTAGATAACGCCAGAAATCAGTTAGCCACCTTTATTGGTGCAGGCGAAGAAGAATTAGCCTTTGTGCCGAATGCTACCACTGGAGTCAATGCCGTTTTGCGATCGCTCTATTTTAGTCCGGGCGACGAATTGCTAACCACAAATCAGGAATACAACGCCTGTCGCAACACACTAGATTTTATCGCAGAGCGCACAGGCGCCAAAGTAATAGTAGCAGAAATACCATTTCCCATTGAATCGCCAGAACAAATTATTGAAGCAATAATTAAGTGCGTTTCCCCGCAAACAAAATTAGCCTTATTAGACCACATTGTCAGCCAAACAGGTTTAATTTTTCCCATCAAACAGTTAGTCGGCGAATTAGCTAATCGCGGCGTAGATGTATTAGTAGACGGAGCTCACGCACCGGGAATGGTAGCACTGAATTTAGAAGAAATCGGCGCCGCTTACTACACAGGAAATTGCCACAAATGGCTGTGCGCGCCGAAAGGTGCAGCTTTTCTGTACGTGAGGCGAGACAAACAAGATAGCATTCGGCCAACTACCATCAGTCACGGCGCCAACTCACCGCGCGCCGACAAATCACGCTTTCAACTAGAATTTGACTGGATGGGAACAGTCGATCCAAGTCCCTATTTGTGCGTACCTGTAGCCATTGATTTCATGGGTTCTTTGTTGAGTGGCGGCTGGCCGGAATTGATGGCAAAGAATCATGATTTAGCATTGGCTGGGAGACAAATATTAGCAGATAAATTAGATTTGCCGCTGCCTTGTCCCGATGAAATGGTAGGTTCTATGGCTGTTATACCACTAGCCGACGAACAGCCTGACGCCGCTGCAACGGGTGGAATTCCACCATTGCAAGAGGTGCTGTGGCAGATTTTTAAAATAGAAGTGCCGGTTATTCCTTGGCCAGATTCTAGCAAGCGGCTGGTGAGGATTTCAGCTCAATTTTACAATACCTTGCCACAGTATGAATATTTAGCGAAAGCGCTAGCTGAGCTAACAGGAAATTCAGCGGGAGATTCCCAAAAAACCTAAACCTTAACTATAGTAATCCTCAAAAAAAAAGGTACGTTGTTGGGCTTGGACCCTCCGAAGATTTGTGATCTACCAACTTACCCAACAACAGCTTTTACCAAATATACCTAAATACGCTTGGATTAAAGCTTTCAAATGAGTTTAATCTCACGAATTTACAGGAAATACAAGCATCTTTTAGCAGCCTGACTATTCTTAAATGAACCGTATTGGTCTACAATCTACGGTAAGAGGGCTGAAGCCCAACAACGTACCTTATCTTTCTGAGAGCCACTATATCAAAATAAATATTGCAAAAAATTATATTTAAAATATTCACTATCTAAAATTAAGCAACTAATACGAATCCTAAAAAAACTGGCAAAATATTATAAATAGTATGCGAGCATCTGTAGGGATACGACAATACCGTCTAGTTCACAGAACTGCGAGTTTTAATAATTGGTACAAGATTAAGAATTGTAGCAATTTATTTTAAATTAGCATTAAAACACGGTACGAAAATCGGATTTTACACAACTTCCGCTGCACCGAATATAATGTATCAAGACTTGTATTTATATCCCCAAAAAACAAAATAAAAAGAGGAGAATACGATGTCAAATGCCATGATGGTAATTTTCCCCTATCGCGAACAGTACACCTGGGTTTTTGACGACGAGCGAGCCGGACTTGTCCGAGAACCATTTGTTCAGGGCGTCCCCGAAATGATTAACGTACTTGTCGCAGACATTCCCAACGCCGCTCAAGGTTTCCGACTATTATTTTCAGCCAATCCATTTCCCGGATATCAAGCAGAAATGGCTTGGTTTAAAACAGAATACGGCGGAAACTGGTATCGGTGGGAAGCCGAAAATCTCGAAGGCTGGCTTTGTCCGGCTTTGTTTAAATACTTTCTAGAAGCACCGCCCAAGTTTTATTGCAAAGCTGAAAAAATGTAATAATCAAGAGCAAGTCAATGAAAAACTTGTCAATCTTTAAGAGAAACTTTGTTAAACCAGCCGATCGCAAATCTAGACAAAAGCTCAAATTAGCACTATGTATATTTGGGCTATTTGTGCTAATTGTCACAGCAGCCATCTCCGCAGGACTCGGGGCAATTACCGCCCTCTTAGCACCCGTGGAACCGCAAATGATTAGCAAAGTCCTAGACGCTACAGGCTTTAACTATATATCATCCAACCGCTCTGGATACCGCCTCTCGCGGCCTGTTAATATCTTAATCCTGGGAATTGACCGCGTACCCGGATCTGTCCCCAATTCCCGCAAGATTTTTAACGGCCGCAGCGATACAATACTCTTATTCCACCTCGATCCTAGAGAGAAATCTATTAGTTTGCTTTCAATTCCGCGAGATACAAAAGTCGAAATTCCCGGAATTAGCTTCAGCAAAATTAACGAAGCAAATGCCAGAGGAGGAGCAGTTTTGGCGGCGCGATTGGTGAGCACTATCGCCAACAATGCAACAATTGAAAGATACGTGCGAGTCAGCAGCGTTGCGTTTCGGGAATTAGTCGATTTGTTGGACGGAGTTGAGGTATTTGTACCTCGGGCGATGTCCTATACAGATAAAGCCCAAAAGTTAAGCATAAATTTAGCACAGGGATGGCAAAATCTCAACGGAGAAGAAGCAGAACAATTGGCTCGATTTCGCAACGACGGTTTGGGAGATATCGGCCGAATTGGGCGACAGCAATCTTTAATTCAAGCTATTCGCAACCGCCTCGCAAGTCCATCAGTATTGGTGCGATTGCCACAAATTGTGCGATTGATGCAAAAATATGTAGATACAAACCTAAATTTTGAGGAAATATTGACGATCGCAAATTTCGGTTTGCAATTGGAGCGAGATAATTTTAAAATGGTGATGTTACCGGGACGCTCTAGCTCATCACAAGGGGATTTGAGGAGTTATTGGATTGTCGATGTTGCTGGGCGCGATCGCATTATGACACAATATTTCAAACAAGGCGCAGCGGATTTTGCCCAAGGGCGAACCGCCAATCCCAGCCAGCCGGTTTCACCCAGCAGCCTCAAAATCGCCGTCCAAAATGCTTCTAGCAACCCAAAAACCGCCAAAACCGTCGCTGAATTTCTCAGAAAAAAGGGCTTTTCTAACGTATCTGTAGTCAAAGATTGGCCCGACAAGCAACGTCAAAGTCAAATTATTGTACAGCAAGGCGATTTAGAAGCAGCAAATCTTCTGCAAAAAACTTTAGGCTATGGTAAAATAGAAGCATCTTCTACTGGTGAAATTGAATCTGACTTGACACTTCGCGTCGGCGAAGATTTGGTAAAGCGATTTAATTAGTTATTAGTTATTAGTTATTGGTTATTAGTTATTGGTTATTGGTTATTGGTTATTGGTTATTAGTTGCTTGCAATGCCCTGTTTTCCCTTCTTCCCAATGCCCAATGCCCAATGCCCAATTCCCCATTCCCAATTCCCCATTCCCAATTCCCAATTCCCAATTCCCCATTCCCCATTCCCTATTCCCTATTCTCATCATCATGAAAAGTCTATTCCGAATTTTACTGAGCCTAATTATAAGTGTAGTGTTAGCCTTTGGGTGGGTAATGCTGAGTGCTACTCCGGCATTTGCGCTACCAAAAAAAAATATTAATTACACAAATATTAACTTGTCCGATCGCGATTTCTCCAATTCTGACTTAGCGGGCGGAACATTCGTCGCCGCCGAGATGCGGGGAACCAACTTTCAAGGCGCTGATTTAACCAATGCGATTTTGACTAAGGGAGTTTTGTGGAAGGCTAACTTGTCAGGTGCAAATCTGTCCGGTGCTTTAGCCGATAGAATTACATTTGATGGCGCTAATTTGACGAATGCTAATTTCACCGAAGCAATTATGACTCGAAGTCGTTTTTTTGATGCAGCCATTTCCGGGGCTGATTTTACCGACGCAATTATCGATGCTTATCAAGTAACAATGATGTGCGAAAAAGCCGATGGTGTCAATCCCGTGACGGGAGTTTCTACGCGAGAAAGTCTGGGATGTTCGTAGAAATTTTGATTTAAATAAGGCTGACGCGCCAGGGCGAGAAACCGGGTTTCTACGAGTTTTTTGGTTTAGTAACAATCAATCTCCAAAGAAACCCGGTTTCTGAGTTCAGCCTGTACACTCTTCGGCTAGAAACCGGGTTTCTACGAGTTTGTTAGTTTAGTAACAATCAATCTCCAAAGAAACCCGGTTTCTGAGTTCAGCCTGCATCACTTACATCCGTTACGTTCGTTACATCCCGTACATTGCTCGTTGCGGAAATTCCTTTTATCGAGCGCGACAAATGCCTGTATTTGCAGTACCCAATACCAAGTCAGAATTCAACAACAAATCTAAATCGGTGTCGGGATTAACAGCATACAAATCGACTTTATCTCGACCCAAAAATACCCCAACCAAAGTACCGACTCCTGCGCCGCCGAGTACCTCTTCAGTGGCGATCGCCCGATCGCCCGTAACTCCCGCAATCGCCGCCGCCGCTGCTGCACCCAAAGCCGTGTTCTTAATCAGATTACCAACATTCACGCCCTTAGTCACAGTTTCTTTGCGAGTAATCACCTGCGAAGTAGCATTCAGAGGAACTCTGCTACCGTTGATGATACTTAACTCTTGCGCCACAAACTGAACGCCCTCAGCAGTCGATCGCAATTCGCCACTAATTTTCGAGCCCTCGGGTATCATAACCTTGCCATTACTCCCTGCGATATCCGCAGCCACAGTCAGCGTAATCGGAGACTTGTCATTGGGGGCGAGCAAAATCTTGCCTTTGGCGTACTCGATGGGAATAGTCACCCCGCTGGGGATTTTCACAGCAACACTCTGGCCAATATCAATCTTAGCAATGTAAGGAGAATTAATTGCTCTTGCTTGATTGGTACTGACTAATGTTTGATAGATAAAAGCAGCTACTTCCGCCCGCGTGGCTGACTGGTTTGGCTTCAGGGATTTAGGATTGGGATAGCTGACAACCAACTGTTTTTCAGTAGCAGCAGCCACACTTTTCACAGCATAACTTTGAATTTCACCCGCATCATTATAGTAGCTGAGAACATCTTGAAAATTGCAAGCAGGCTCATAACCCAGCCCGTTATTTAAAGCCACTACAACTTGAACGCGAGGAATCTGCTGTGATGGCCTGAAAACATTGCCGGGGTAGCCAGACATCCATCCCATTTCATAAGCTTCGGCGATCGCCCCCCGCGCCCAAAAATTAGACGGAACATCGACAAAACCTATAGCAGCGCGAGTTTTCGCCTTTTTCACAGAACGGATCATTGCCGCGAATTCCGCCCGCGTTACCAGTGCATCCGGGCGGAAAGTGCGATCGGGAAATCCTTTAATAATTCCTCTTTCTGACAAATCTTGAATAAAGTCTTTCGCCCAATAGTTATTACTAACATCCGAAAAAGCTGTTTGAGCAAAAGCAGGCGCAGGAGTCAGCATCGGCGCTGCGGTTCCGGCAACAGTTGCCAATGTTAATATAACAGATGTGCCGAATTTAATGCGTTGAAATACAGACATTTTTGATTCTCCAATTTACACAAGTTTTTTATTGAGAAAAAAGCAAGCCTTTGTCCGGCTATTTATCGTTGATTGATTCTTGCCTAGCTTGCTCTTGTGCTCAGTGATGTCATCATTATTAAATGCTTTTATTTGTGGCGAGGGGAAGATACGGTCTTTTAAAATAAATATTTTTATGCTGGTTGGTCGATTTTAAAATGCTTAAATTCCTTAAAATCCTTATGTTGCTTATCTTCCTTATCTACCTGGAACTTATAAAGGTACGTAAAAGGTACGTTGTTGCGCTTCAGCGCTCTTTTGGGATATCGGAAAGAGCGCTGAAGCGCAACAACGTACCTAGATTAATGACTAATTGAAAAGAGCGCTAAAGCGCAACTACGTACCTAGACTAATAACTAATGACTAATAGCGAGTAGCGGTTCCCAACTTGTCACATCTTCAAATAAACATTGATAACCGACTTCATTGGGATGGAGACCATCCGAAGTCAGACAAGAACGCCACCAAATATTACCGCGATCGATCCATTTATCAAAAATATCTAAATAGGGAATTCCCCGTTCCAAACAAGCTAACTTTGTGGCTTCTTTATAGCGATATTGGTCAGCGTGATTGTAGTACAAACAATCTTGAAAAGGCATTTTGCTTTCATCCACCGGCACCATCCCGACAAATATCACCGGACAAAGTTGTTGCGATAAATTTAACAAATTATCCAAAACAGTTTTAAAATGTTCAAAATCAGTATAACTGCGCCCAGTAGGCGATTGCACTCTCGCCGTATCGTTGAGGCCTACCGACAGTATGATGGCATCCGGGACGCGGTTTCTGAGCTCGCCCCGGTGCCGAAACTCGTTTTCGAGGCGCTGGGCGACTTGATACGTGCGATCGCCCCGAACGCCCAAATTGTATAAAACGTGTCCTGCACTCTCCGTTAACATCCACTGTCGCCGCAATCTTTCCACCCAACCCCCGCCTACACCGTCGCCGAAACCGTAGATTAAACTGTCGCCGAAAGCAACCAATTTGAGGGGATGAGAATTTACCTGATGCAAGTGACCAAAGGAATAGGCTGTTGTTGCCTGCATAAGCAATGATACTCAGTTAGTAATTTTGAATCTTCGCATACTAGACTAGAATGTAACATTAGATAAAGTAGGTAATCTCATGGTTAAGCGTCCAACCTTCGATTCAACTCAGCTAACCCGTCGGGCAGAAGAGTTGATCGGTGCTGCATCCAATCGCTATCGGATTACGGTGCAAGTGGCGAACCGCGCCAAACGCCGTCGCTATGAAGATTTTGACAATATGGACGACCATCAAATGATGAAACCTGTGATGCGGGCGATATTTGAGATGTCGGACGAACTCACTCAGCCGGAAATTATCGGGGATATCTAGACTTGGGGAGTTTTGAGTTTTGAGTGGTGAATTTCAACAATTTTTGTTAATTCAAAACTCAAAACTTTCTTCAACCAGACTGGCGCGACTGGCAGAAAAATCCGGTTTATTTTTAGCTTTCAAACGAGTGCTAGCCGGAGACCAAGTTACATCTATATACGCAAGCAAGTTACATCTATATACGCAAGCGAGCGGGACGCTCGCACTGCGAAGAAACGCTTTTTACCAAATCGGGATGCTCCCAACCGGGTTGATTTTCGTAAATCCTAAGATGAGAGATTAGGATATAGGCTGGTAGGTGAGTTTAGGAAATTATTCTATTTTTGAATTGAAATTATTGTCAAAACCGTGAAAAAGAAATTCAAGCTGGGCTTCAGTTTTCTGTTAGTTACTTTGAGTGTGGCGATTTTTACGCTTTTGAGTGGCGTATTGGAATCGGGCGAACTGAGTGTGTCGGCTTTGGAACCTTCGCTGCTGCGTGGTTCTGGGTCTAGAGGACTGGTTGCTCAACAATCGGCGCCACAGCAATTGAGGGCGCAGGATGCGTGGAAATTGGTGTATGAAAAAGTGCCGGATTTGCCGATCGAGAATAACTACATTTCTAAGGAAACCGGCAAAGTAGATCCCAACAATACTTTAGTCGGGCGCTTGATTAGATATCATGTGTTTGTTAAAGGACGGCCGCCGAATTACCGTTTTGATTGGAAGTTGAGTTTAGCTGACTATCTGGGGGCGACTCCCGATTATTTGGTGGAAGGCGTGTATCCGGGAAAAGATGTTTTGCGAGAAAATCCGATGGAACGCGATCGCGCTGCTATTCAAAGTTTAAATAGAAAACAGCGGGATGCTTTGGTTCAAGCTTTGGTTGATGTTTTTACCGAGAATTCGGGGCCATCGCGCACACCGGCGGCGGGCGAAACACCAAAAGGGCGATCGACTTCCCCGGAAATACCCCAGCCACAGCCGGGAGATGCAAAGTTGCTGACACCGTAAGCTTGAAGGAGGCCTAGAAACCGGGTTTTTGGCTAATCTGCCTGGTGTAACGCGTCTTTTCGGCATAAACAGATTGGTTCGTAGTGCGGACTTCAGTCCGCAGCGGGAGTGCGGACTGAAGTCCGCACTACGAACCGTTGTTGTTATCGTAATCGACTGGACATGATATAAGCCATAAAATCACCTAATCAATCTAAAATCCAAAATCCAAAATCTAAAATCGCCAGATGGAACGTGTAATTAAGACTGGTGCGGGCTGGCGTTTGGGATGGAACCCAAACGCAGAAGAGTTTCAGGGTTTGGTGGCTGGGGAAGGTTGGGCGATCGAACTCACCGAAGCCGAGTTAAACGATTTTTGCCGGTTGTTGGGACAATTAGCCGCCACAATGAGTCAAATGGCCTCTGAGTTAATGGACGAGGAAAAAATCGCCATTGAAGCCGAAAGCGACTTGTTGTGGGTGCAGTTAGAAGGCTATCCCGAAGCTTACAGCGTGCAGTTGATCTTGAATGCTGGTAGGAGGTGCGAGGGTTTTTGGGCGGCGGCTGCGGTTCCGAGTTTGGTGCAGGCAACCAAAGTTTTAAAAGTTTTTTGACTTTTTCTGAGATTCTATGCTAAGCTGTTAAAGCTGTCGGGGCGTAGCGCAGCTTGGTAGCGCACTACTTTGGGGTAGTAGGGGTCGTGGGTTCAAATCCCGCCGCTCCGATTGTGATAAAGATCGTGATAAAACCTTCTCGTTTGAGAAGGTTTTGTTGTTTTTAGCAGTGACTCTTGGTATTGCTGAGTTCGTGACAGTGGAGTACAAAACGTCATCCTCTGGATCCTCTTTTAGGCAAAACCAGGAAATTTCTCACTCAAACTTTGAGAGAAATAATACTGACACCAAAATTCTGCTACTTCTAACAACATCGGTACAGATTTAGGAGTTATACCTGAACCATACTCCGGGGCATAACTTTCTACGTATTCTTTAGCTAGTTTATAGATCCAATAAGGAAAATCGTTGTCTGTGAAACAACGCAGTGCATAGTCTAATTTTAGTAAATTTCCACTGCGGACAAAATGTACTGTTCCCCAGGCAACATTACGACGATCGTCTCCTTGTAGGCTATTAATTGTTCTCAATAACTTACGGATAGATTGCTCGCCTTCATTACTAGGATTTTCCAGGTGAATTTCCATTTTGGCGATTCCTTCAGCTATTACCTGTTTGTGCTGTTCCCATTCTTCCTCGGTATAGTGTTCGGGACAAGTAGCTTGATTCATCTCGTGTTGTACTCGCTGAGCAATGTACAGCGCAAATTTTTCGGCCGCAACTCGATCGGTACACAAACTTTTGATACTTGTCAGTCTGGTTATGGATATAGCAAATCGAGTTTTTTCAAGTTCCTTGGCTGTTTGAACCCATTTCTTGATTTTAGTGGCAATAGGAGTTAGTGAACTTTTTGGTTTCATTTTAATTGATAGAATGCACAAGTTTTGTCGTAGGTTTTTTTAGATTGTACACAAACCTATGTCATAGATGGCGATCGCCATTTCGGTTATTTTCCGGGAATTTTGCTGTGACTCGGGCGATCGTAGTGTCGGAATGTGCTGTTAAATGTTGTCGAATGGCATCTCGTCAATTATTGCATTATTTTTGTCATAACTCCTCCTCAATCTCCACATCTACCGCTTCTAACTCAGCTTCCAACTGCTCAAAAGTTGGCAAACTCCCCTGTAACTGTTCCGGTAAAGTCTCCCGCAATTGATAAGTCGAAACCCCGATCGCCTTATTCATGTCTCGCAAAGAATATTCCACAATCTTCTGCTTTTTATTCTTGCATAAAATCATCCCAATAGTCGGCATATCGTCCCGGTGTTTGAGTAAATCATCCACAGCCGAAACGTAAAAACTCATCTTTCCCGAAAATTCCGGCTTAAACGCTTCCACTTTCAAGTCAATTACCACAAAACAACGCAAACGTAAATGATAAAATAATAAATCAATATAAAAATCTTCCCCTTCAACCTCTAGATGATACTGACTCCCGACAAAAGCAAACCCTACTCCCAATTCCAGCAAAAAATCGCGGATACGTTCAATCAAAGCCTGCTCTAAATCGCGCTCTTTTGCTGCTTTACCTAAACTGAGAAACTCAAAATTATAAGGGTCTTTAAATAACTGTTGAGCCAGTTCTGATTGAGGATTTGGCAGAGTGCGAGAGAAATTAGTATCAGCTTTCCCTTGCCGCCGGTATAGTCTACTTTCTATCTGATAAACTAACACATTTCGACTCCATCCTTGCTCGATAGTTTGGCGAATGTACCACTCGCGCTCAACCCCATCTTTCACACTATCCAAAATGCGAATATTATGGCCCCAAGGAATTTGTGCAACAACCTGCTGCACAAATTCAAAATCTGGGTAAGTTTCCGCAAAACTCCTCATATATTTCAGATTGCGAGATGAAAAACCCTTCATCTCAGGAAAAGCTTTTTGCAAGTCAGCAGCCAAAGTGTCTATAACTTTAGTACCCCATCCTTGCTGCTGTTGCCGATTTAAAATATCCTGTCCGATTTGCCAATAAAGCAACACTAATTCTCGGTTAACAGAAACTGCTGCCCGTACTTGAGCATTGCGGATGCGTTCTTTCAGTTCCCGCAGGAAAATATTATAATCTTCTGGAATTGATAAACTATCCACCATAGCTTAACCCCCACATATTTTCTTGAATCAGCGTGGTTTTATAGTCAGGATAGGAAATATAAAACTACGAAAAGTATAGCCGATCAATGTATGTAGTTGCGCTTCAGCGCTCTTTGCTAATCTTATAAAGAGCGCTGAAGCGCAACTACGTACCTAAGTTGTCCTAAATATTTTCAATCTTGAGCAATAATTAAACAATCACTGCCAACTTTCGACAGAAAATCAGGAAATGCTGCTGTGGGGCTGCTATCTTTGTTTACAACTCTGCGGAGTGTATAGCCTTTTTCAGGAGCTCTGCCGAAAAACGAGTTTCTGCGATCCCAGATATCCCCATTGGGAGTGTTCGGATCGCGATCGATCAAAAAATCCATAATCCACGGCGGTACAGACAATCCAAACGCGATCGGCGTGATGTGCCCGTGCTGCAAAGTTGCATCCGAGAAGCGGAATAAGTAGCTGAAGCGAGAAAATTTGACGGCATAAAGTAACATCCGTCCCGCCATTGATGAATGAAATGTCCAGA
This sequence comes from Microcoleus sp. PH2017_28_MFU_U_A, assembly GCF_020738035.1. Taxonomy (NCBI): domain Bacteria; kingdom Bacillati; phylum Cyanobacteriota; class Cyanophyceae; order Oscillatoriales; family Microcoleaceae; genus Microcoleus; species Microcoleus sp. PH2017_28_MFU_U_A. The sequence goes on along the minus strand of NZ_JAEQCX010000063.1, from coordinate 11,268 downwards.
CAACTGGTTCATAAATCCGCAGCAATAATGTTCGTTGGCCAGGATTCCATTCTGAATTGTACATCGTCAGACAATAGTCTGGCAAAATATTCCCGTCCATAAAGAAGATACCTTGCAGGGCTTCTGGAAACTCCGGTGGATGTTCTGCTTTCATCCAGGTTGCGATGTCTTTTAGTTTCTTTGTTTCAATTAACATGGTATTATTTAACCTCTAAAAAATTGTGATTTAGTCTCTGGTTATATACCCCCTTGAGTTCGTTGTGTAACAGGCATCTTGCGTGTTTTTTAAGGGCGGGCGGGACGCCCACTTTACAAGCAATTTGATGTGTTGTGGAACAGGCATCTTGCGTGTTTTTTAAGGGCGGGCGGGACGCCCACTCCACAAGCAATTTGATGTGTTGTGGAACAGGCATCTTGCCTGTTACGATCGCCGAACTTTACCAACGGTACTAATGACATCCACCAGCATCTTCAGTGCGATATCTTTAGCTGGGCAAATCCGTCCCGCACTCCGATCGCCCACCGAATGAAAACCCATATGATAAGGGCACAAATTCTCGCGCTTAGCGTTGAATTCGTACACCGTAGAACCCCAGAAACTCGCGTCTAGATGCCCCAAACTGAGCGGTATCAGTACCTTGGTTCCGGCGGGAAAAGTGCGCTGTCTGCCCCCTACCGTGGCGGTAAATGGCTCTGTCGCGACTCGGTGGGTGGCGCTGACGGGAGCCCAGAGGCGCCCGCATTCCAACAGGAAAAGCTCGATCGACTGGCGATCGTCCAAATCGAGATCGTCCCAAAACTCCGTCGGATTAATTTGAGCCGTCTGTGTTCCTTTATACGCCGGGAGAGGGCGGTATCCCATAGCCGTGTAGCCTAGGTGCAGGGGGCCTTGCAGTCCCGCTATCCCCATAATTGCTGTCATCAGCTTTGCCAATTCCCGCCTAGTCATTCCGTTGTTTTCCGAGCTCACCTCGAAGTCGGCTAGGGCAGGAGAATTTTCGTAGATAGTCGCCGCGCGCTCGATTAAAGCCGACAAATCCCCGTGTCCAAACAGGTTCAGGCTTTGCAGCAGGCTGCCCGCGACGGCGAAGTAGTGCGCTGGGCTTTGGCGGATGTAATGTAAATCGGTGAGAAGTTCGATCGCAGACTTGTCATCTGGGTTAATCCCAAAAATTACGTAGTGCAGGTATGGAACTAAAAATCCCATCCAACCGCGCCTGACATCGGTAAAAAATGTTCCCCCCGCACCGTGCGGCATCTCGGTATAATCGGCGGCTAGCCGATCGAGCAACCGCCTGCTGATTTCGTCTTCTTGGCGATCGGTTGTGGCGCTGTTGAAAAGATACTTTTGCATACAGCTTCGGAATGCTGCGTGGTTGCTGCTACCGTCTGGTTCGCGATCGGACAAAGACAGCAGGAAAAGGTTCCTACCGCCGACATCTTGGTTGGGGGAGAGATCCGGATCGAGTACAGAAGTACCCAGCCGCCATCCGCGCGCCTGAGGCGATGTGAGTGCTTCTTCGAGTGTTGCAAATTCTCCCATCACGACTTGTCCCGCGCAGCAAAAATTAGCCCCGAAAGCCAGCCGTTTTATTGGCAAATAGGTGGGTTCGTTGGCAATTAAACCCTCTATAAGACTGATTATCGGCAGGAACGTTTTGCTGAGGCTTTCTGTCGGATTTTCCAAAGTCCAAGTCTGAAACTCATGCAGTGCCGGGTTCATAAATGATGAGAAGACACCTTCTAAATTTAGGTTCGTCATAATTAAGATACTTTTTGCTAAAAGTTGCTAAACTTTAAAATCAATTGTCTTTGATTGATTAGTACGAGCGGCATCGATCGATAGTTAACTTAATATTTATGCCGTTTGCCCTTGGGTAAAACCGGAAGATTTCTCTAAACATTAAGAAACAGATATATAGTTATACCAATTTTACATCAAGTTAGATATAGCCTTTCTCAAAAAAGTGAGGTATGCCCGCTAGTCTTATGCCCTATGCCCCATGCTCTATGCCCCATGCCCATGAGTACCTCATATGAGAGCTTGAAAGGCTATAGAATAAAGATACTGTTGAGAGGTCATGAGTTATGGCACACTGATTCTGGCGATCGCAGAAAGTGCACAGAGCAAGCGAGCAACAACTAAAAAACAGTCGCACCGCTCAAGGGAGAAGTATTTCTGACACTTGTGGAATTGCATGAACGACTGAATCTTGTTCTGCAACAAATCACACCTGAATAAATTTGTTCGCTATCTTCTTACAATTTAATTTTTGAATCTTTATTCGAGGCAGCTTCATATTAAATTGCTATCAAACATCTCTTTCAAACTTGATAGATCGAAAATTTTTGTGCCTTTATAGTCAAAATATTTTCCTTCTCGATCGACTAAAACTGTTTTAATTTTAAGCTGCTTAGCCCCTTCGATATCGTCTTCGATTGAGTCACCAACCATTAACACTTGTGATGGTTCTATATTTAAATCATCTATAACAAATTTAAAAACTTTAGAGCTAGGTTTGCCAAAACCAATTTCTTCACTAATATAGATTTTGTTAATATATTCCTCTAATTTTAATGCCTTGATTTTGTCCCTTTGTCCGTCGGAAGGTCCATTTGTAAGAATAGCGGTATTAATTTCTTTTTTTCGTAAATCTTTTAGCGATGGAATAACATCATCAAATAATGTTATTCCGTGATTTGCCTCTTTCATATAAATATCATTTAGTGCTGAAGAAAACGCTAAACGATTTTCGCGTTCGCCTGGTATAACATCAGCATAGCGACGCAACCTATACTCGTCCCTAGAAATAATTCCCTTAACAAACTGTCGGAACAAGGTAGGCTCTATCAAGCTATAACTATTCCAAAATTGATTAACATCTATGCCAGATGATTCAAGAACTCGATTAACAAGACTGATTGCATTTTTTTTAGCTTTCTGATAATCACAAAGTGTATCATCTAGATCGAAAATGACATATTTTATTCTATGCAACTTCATGTAAAATTGGTATTTTTTATATCGATCTGTTTAAAGTCTAAAATCCCAAATAAAATGACGCCCGCGAAAGTTTCCTAGCAGTACAAAAGCACTTTATCGGAAACCCGCGGGCGTCAAAATCAAACAAACTTAAATCTTAGAACAGACCAAGCGTGAAAGATTTGTCGATCGGGAAAATAGCACCAATACCCAACCACAGAGTTACCGCAGTTCCAAAAAGGAAGACTGTAGTAGCAACAGGGCGGCGGAACGGATTTTGGAACTTGTTAACATTCTCGATGAACGGAATCAAAATCAAGCCAACTGGAACACCGGCCATGCAAGCAATACCCAACAATTTGTTAGGCAAAACGCGCAGGAGTTGGAACACAGGCCACAAATACCATTCCGGAAGAATTTCTAGCGGAGTAGCAAAAGGATTGGCAGGTTCGCCAATCATAGCCGGGTCTAGTACAGCCAAGCCGACGCACAGAGAAATCGTTCCCATGATCACAATTGGGAAAACGTAGAGCAAGTCATTGGGCCAAGCTGGTTCGCCGTAATAGTTGTGACCCATGCCCTTAGCGAGCTTAGCGCGTAGCTCTGGATCGCTCAAATCTGGTTTTTTGATAATAGACATAGTGAGAGTGTTCTCCTTTTAGTTTTGCCCGGGCCTGGCATTCCGCTGTATTCGTTAGTCCGAATCAGCGGGGCGATCGCACGAAGTATTGACCGTAATAAATATCTTGACATCCTCACCGCCGTAAAACGGACGGTGATTCCTAAACCTCACGATTTAGGTTTCTGCTTCATCGCAACTGCCTCCACCCTAGGCGCGAGTTTATGGCCTTACGTTCGCTCCACAGACTATCCCCGCAAGCCTTGCGGTTCTTGTGTGTCGAAATCCAAAAAAGGAGTTCTCATTTTTTTGGTTGATTCTAGGGGTGGACTGTCCATTGCCCTATCCTCTTTTCCCGGTCTACCGATTTGTCTGCGCCACCAGTTTTACTGGACTTCGCTCGTTAGGCTGTCTGAATCCATCGTCTCGGGTGGGTCAAGGACCACCTTAATTATACTGAAAGATTTGTAAAGCCGTCCTGGAAGGACGGGGTTTCAAACCCAATTTTCTGATGAGAGATGAATTCTGAATTTTCAACCCAAAATTCCGCAGGGGGGCAAAAAAAAATACCGCCCCAGCAACTCAAAATTTACAACGGGCCAGAAATGCCTTGCTTGCGAATCATCAAGAAGTGAGCCAGCATGAAGACGATAATCAGCCAAGGCAACACAAAAGTGTGCAAGCTGTAGTAACGAGTCAAAGTGCCTTGACCGACGCTGACACCGCCGCGAAGCAGTTCTACCAGTGTAGAACCGACAAAGGGAATGGCTTCTGGTACGCCGGAAACGATTTTAACTGCCCAGTAACCGATTTGATCCCAAGGCAGAGAGTAGCCGGTCACGCCGAAAGAAACAGTGAGAACCGCCAAGATTACTCCTGTCACCCAGGTTAATTCGCGGGGCTTTTTGAAGCCGCCGGTCAGGTAAACCCGGAAGGTGTGCAAAATCATCATCAGTACCATCATGCTGGCAGACCAGCGGTGGATTGAGCGGATCAGCCAGCCGAAGTTGACTTCATTCATCAGATATTGCACTGAAGAAAAAGCTTCTGCTACCGTGGGACGGTAATAGAAAGTCATGGCGAAGCCGGTGGCAAACTGGATTAGAAAACAAACTAGAGTAATGCCGCCCAAGCAATAGAAGATGTTGACGTGGGGAGGTACATACTTTGTAGTGATGTCGTCTGCGATCGCCTGAATTTCCAGGCGTTCATCAAACCACTGGAAGGTTTTTGAGTCGGTGATTTGTTTAGAAAACATGGAGCCAGAATTCCTAAAAGAATATTGCTGTGGTTGAGGTTCATTCTCAGCAGCCACAAGGTTTTTTTGTCGCCCCGCGCCGAGCAGTTGGCTTTTACTAGCAAATGCCTGAGGCTATTTTTAAATTTGGAGCTCATGAAAGGAAATCTCTTGTGCGATCGCCCGCGAGCACTGGGAAACCAAGCTAGAGCTGAGCCCTACTCGCTGGCGTTGCGCGATCGAATTCCAGACTGTGATAAAAAATGTAACATAATTGCTGTACAAATTTCACGGAGCGATGCTTTTGCCTTCGTCTCAAATAGCATTTTCTGCCAGCTCAACATCCGCCCCAAGCTCGCATACAGCCAAGAACCCAGCCCAGGAGCAAAGTCCGAGTCCGCCAGAGGGTGGCTGGGAGGTAAAATTTAATATTCATGATAAAACTTCACTAATTTTGCGATTAAATGTTACAATTAACTAATTTTTTGTTCGCGGCTGGGCAATGATGAATCCTGAATGTCTCCGGGACAGTTGACTGCACAAAAGCTTAAAAGCTTACAAACTTAAAATACAGGAAATGCCATACTTGCCTATCTTTGAGACAAAAAAATCATGCAGAGACGAGTTTTCCAGACAGCAATTATCTTCTTCCTCCAAGTCGTCCTGGTTCTAGGCGCATGGGCTCTTCCGGCGGCGGCGCTAACTCCAGAACAGCAGTTGTTGAGCGAAGCTTGGCGCATTGTCAATCGTTCCTATGTGGATGACACCTTCAACTCGAAAAACTGGTGGTCGATTCGCGAAAAAGCCGTCAAGGAACCGCTCAACGACAGACAGCAGACTTACACGGCGATTCAAGGGATGCTGGCAAATCTTGACGACCCTTTTACTCGACTGCTCAAACCGGAACAGTACCGCAGTTTGCAGGTCAACACTTCGGGAGAATTGACGGGAGTTGGGCTACAAATTGCGATCGACCCCGAGACAAATACTCTGACAGTGGTGGCTCCTTTGGCGGGCTCGCCGGCGGATAAAGCCGGCATTCAACCGCTCGATCGCATTTTGAAAATTGACGGCACTCCTACCTCAGAATTGAGCCTGGACGAAGCAGCAACTCGAATGCGGGGCCGCATCGGCACTCCTGTTACTTTGACCTTGGGACGCGAAGGAAGGGAGGTTCCTGAAGACATTGAGCTGGTGCGCGATCGCATTGCTCTCAATCCGGTTTATGCCGAATTGCAGTCCGGGCCGGACAATTTACCGCTGGGCTACATTCGCCTGAGTCAATTCAGCGCTAACGCCACCGAAGAAGTCGCCCATGCGATCGATCGTTTGGAAAAACAAGGCGCTGCCTCCTACATTCTCGATTTGCGGAACAACCCGGGCGGGCTGTTGCAAGCGGGGATTGAAATTGCGCGCCTGTGGATCGATTCTGGGACGATCGTCTACACAGTCAACAGACAAGGCATTCTCGGCAGTTTTGAGGCTTCTGGACAAGCCTTAACTGGCGATCCGCTGATTGTTTTGGTGAACAAGGGAACGGCCAGTGCTAGCGAAATTTTGGCGGGTGCGCTGCAAGATAACGGCAGAGCTCAACTGGTGGGCGAAAAGACTTTCGGGAAAGGACTGATTCAGTCGCTGTTTGATTTGTCCGACGGTTCCGGGTTGGCTGTAACTGTTGCTAAGTACGAGACACCGAACCACACGGATATTAACAAATTGGGGATTTCGCCCGATCGCGCAGTGCCGCTAGAACCGATTGCGCGCGATCGAATTGGCACTGAAGACGACTTACAATATCAAGCTGCACTGCAACTACTAAAAGAAAAAACCGCGATCGCAAAGACGGCGGTTGAAACCGCGCCCAGACAAACAATGTCCGCCTCTGCCGACGGAAGACAATAAAGTAATTTCAACCACCCTTTCTTCAACCCGCACTCCTGCGGGTTTTGTTTGTACAGGCGCGAATTCCATTCGCCCCCTCTTGTTTCTTGAACCCGCATTCCTGGGGTTTTGTTTGTATAGGCGCGAATTCCCTTCGTCCACTCTTCTGTCTGCGCGGTGCACATCCTACAACAATCTTCAGATTAAGGTTGCTGTCTGACAATTTAAGGTTGCAGCGTAGATTCCTCAGAATCGGGTGCTTCGGGTTCCTGCAAAATCACCGGACGTTGCTGAGGATCGGCTCGATTGCTTTGCTCTTGCATCACAGTTTTAGCCTGACTGGGGTCAAAATAGCGGTTAAAGTCCGATCGCGACTTATCGACTCGCGCTTGAGTAAGATTCACTTCAGCTTGGATTTCGTGCAACTTTTCTTGGACTCCCCGGTAGTGGGGCCAAAGCTGAATCAAAGCAGAAGTCGCACACACTGACAGAACTACATTAACTGCTAACTTGACTCCTGTTTCGGCGGCGAGCGTTTGATGAGGGTAGGAACGCTGGCTGCTGCTGCGACGAGGAGTAACCCGAGGGGGAGTTTTTACAGGACGTAGTGGGGTAACGGTAGGTTGAATCGCTTGCATAATTTTTTTTTCAAATACCTGAGACTGACTTTTTAGAGCTGACCACAGAAAATTCTGAGTTTAACGCACACCCGCCCCTGTTTGTCAGGGTGCTCGCAGCCCAAATTTTTGAGACTGGGTGACGGCTGAGGACGGAATTTCCCAATAAAAATGCCTGCCCTTGCAGTCTCGTCTTCGTGACCACAAACAATCTACTGCACGATGACAGCAATTGTCTGTAATTTCGAGATTTAACTAAGGAGGACAGGCGACGGTGCGGTTCGCTACTGGTGTCTCGAAACTACTTGTACAGTTCTGTTGACAGCCGGAAAGCCAAGATTCCGGGAATCAAAGCAATTACGAGCGCTACGTAGACTTGGGTATCTGTTAAAGACATATGAGGAAAACTCCATTTTACGGGCACGAGCTTTCATCAATTTGAGACAAATTGGCGCTTTTGGGAATCTTTTGTTACAAATCGACAAGTAATTCGGTGCCGTTGGGGAGGAGTGGGAGAGGGGGAGAGGCGGAGAGGGGGAGAGGCGGAGATGGGGAAAATCTTTATGCTTGACTTCTCGTTCTCGGATTGAGTTCGATCGCTATAAATCCGCTAAATTCGTTAAAACCCCCTAAATTGGCCGTTTCCGAACTGCCTTGGGAGCGATCGGCCGCGACAAAGTTGCCGGACTAGGTTACGATCAGTAAACGTGACACTCATTTTAGACAGAGCCGGTGATTTGCGACCCTGCGCGATTCCCAAAAAACCTTGGATTGTCAGTAAAGACACTCGCTTGCGCTGGGATGTTTCGGGGAAGTTACCAGCCAAACCCACCCTGTCGGGCGATCGGTGAAATTAGCGTGTTGAGGTCGAACAATGCTTTTATCCATCAAAACAAAGTTAAAACTAAACAAGATTCAGGCAACAGTCATGAGCAAGCACGCTGGAATAGCGAGGTTTACTTATAACTGGGGATTGGCTACTTGGAGTAATCTTTACAAAGATGGATTGAAGCCCAACAAATACCTGCTCAAGAAATTCTTTAACAATCATGTAAAACCTGAGTTTACATGGATTAAAGAAGCGGGAATTTGCCAGAAGATCACTCAATATGCTTTTGACAATCTAGGGGATGCTTTCACTCGGTTCTTCTCCAAAAAAGGTGAATATCCCAAATTTAAGAAGAAGGGTCATCATGATTCCTTCACGATAGATGCAGGTGGCAAACCAATCCCGGTAGATGGTACGTCCATAAACCTACCAACCATCGGTTGGGTAAAAACCCAGGTCGGATTGCCTCACACCACCTGCAAGTCAATTACAATATCTCGAACTGCCGACAGTTGGTTTATTGCTTTTGCTTACGAACAGGAGCATGAACCAACTGTAAAGCAACACGATGCGGTGGGTGTTGACTTGGGAGTTAAAGAGTTAGCAACACTTTCAACGGGTGTTGTTTTTCCTAACCCAAAGCATTACAAAACGCATCTCAATAAGTTGCGTAGGCTGTCAAAGGAGTTATCGAGAAAGACGAAAGGCTCTAGCAATAGATTTAAGGCTAAACAAAAACTAGCCAAGCATCATGCAAAAATAGCAAACCTCAGAAAAAATACTCTTCATCAAATCACTACTTACTTAGGCAAAAACCACGCAACGATAGTAGTAGAAGATTTAAATGTTTCGGGGATGCTAGCCAATCACAAACTAGCTCAAGTCATCGCTGATTGTGGATTCTATGAATTCAAACGTCAACTGGAATACAAAGCTAAAAAGTTTGGCTGTGAAATAATCATTGCTGACCGCTGGTTTCCTTCGAGCAAGACTTGTTCAAACTGCGGACATATTCAAGATATGCCACGGGCAGAAAGGACTTACAACTGTGGAAGTTGCGGTCATTCGATGGACAGAGATTTGAACGCAGCAATTAATTTATCGCGCTTGGCTAAAACGTGAAAGCTTACCGAGGGATAACCGCTCCCATGCTCCCGATGAAGTAAGAAGCAAATGTCTAGACTTGTCTAGGATTTGTATAGCAGCTCGACCCTTGCAAATCGTTAGGTGTACAAAATAATTAATGCTAGATCAATTTCTCGAGGCTTCACCCAATTTGGGAGTTGACACCTTTTTATTATTGTTGGTTTTGGTAGCTTTGGAGGCGGTGCTTTCGGCTGACAACGCGATCGCCCTGGCATCTATTTCCAAAGGTTTAGAAGAACCCAAGCTACAGCAACAAGCTCTCAACATCGGTTTGATAATTGCTTTTGTACTGCGAATAGCACTAATTTTAACGGCGACTTGGGTGATCCAGTTCTGGCAGTTTGAACTGCTGGGAGCCCTGTATCTGCTGTGGCTAGTTTTCCAGCACTTTGCGTCAGAGGCTGACTCTGATGGAGAACATCACGGCCCCAGATTTGCGTCTCTGTGGAAAGCAATTCCAGTAATTGCTCTGACGGATTTAGCTTTTTCTTTGGATAGCGTTACAACTGCGATCGCGATTTCTGACCAAACTTGGCTGGTGTTGACTGGCGCGACAATTGGCATCATAACCCTGCGATTTATGGCAGGCTTGTTCATCCGCTGGCTCGATGAGTTCGTACACCTTGAAGATGCTGGCTACATTACAGTCGGTTTCGTGGGAATGCGATTGCTGGTGAAAGTAATTAATGAGAGTTTAGTACCTCCCCAGTGGCTGGTAGTTTCTTCTATCGCCTTAATGTTTGTCTGGGGATTTTCTAAGCGCACTCCCGAGGCATTAGAAACTGTAGAATCTCTTGCAGAATCCGCAGAAGTTGCTGTCAATCTGCCGGATGCAGAAGTTGCAGTCCCGGAAGCGCAAGCACAGAAGTCCGAAATTTAACCTACTTTCATAAAAATCAATACGGGATGCGGGAAACAAGCGTGACTTTAGTCCTTCCTAGGGAAGCGGCTCGGGGGACTTCAGTCCCCATGTTCTTTCTTTGCTATTTCTATTAAAATATTGTATTACGATCGAGAAGTGAGTAAGAACAACCATCTACGTGTTGAAACATCCTAGTTGGCGTGAAATTCCCGCCCCTGGAAACAACGGAAAGAGTGCAAACTTGATGACAGTATGACAGTAAAGGGCAAGTAATAGCAGGTTGTTGAGCGTACCGCATCAAGGCCGAGCGTGATGGACTCGGAAAGCGTTGAAACAGTAAAAGTAACTGGAAACCTAAATTTAATTGGCGTTGCTGAGTTATAGTATGAATAGGAGGAATAATTTATGCAAAGCAAGCGAATGTAAATCAACCCATATCCGTAAAAACGGGAAAAAAAAGGAAAACAGAACCACATTTGTGTCCAATGCGGTCGCCAATTCATCAGTGAGTATGAACCCCAGCGAGATCAAGCGCGAGACCATCAAACGTGATTGCCTGAAAATGTATGTCAATGGCATGGGTTTACGGGCGATAGAAGGAGTTAAGGGAGTTCATCATACCACAGTAATGAATTGGATTAAACAAGTCGGCAAACTGTTACCAGATGTTTATGACCCTGAAGTGATTCCAGAAGTTGGTGAGCTCGATGAATTACAAACTTATGTGAAAAAAAAACAGACAAGATCTGGCTGTGGACAGCGGTTGACCACTTTAAGCCAGGGATTTTAGGATGGGTATTAGGGGATCGTAGCGCTAAGACATTTGAACCATTATGGGACAAAGTAAGTGAATAGAAATGCTACTTTTATGTAACTGATGGATGGTCTGTATATCCCATGTTTATCCCTGATGGATCTCAGATTATTAGCAAGACTTATATGACACGAGTAGAAGGGGAAAATACAAGACTAAGGCATTCCGCCAGCTAGACTAAATCGCAAGACTCTTTGTTATTCTAAATGTGAGGAAATGCTCAAGCATTCTATTAAATTATTAATACATTACTTGAAATTTGATGATATTCCCATTCCTG
>NZ_JAEQCX010000202.1:0-5654 GCF_020738035.1 Microcoleus sp. PH2017_28_MFU_U_A | reverse complement strand
ATGACCCGCACCCAGATGTGTATCCAGTTATTATGACTTTATAGTCATCCTAGTCATCCCCCAAGTATTGTTACTCAGTTTCGGCTAAACGAATCGCACACTTACAATCTAATTATAACAAATCTTTAGATCCATTATGTAAATAAATATTAAAGGCGGTTGAAACCGCTGCCGACTTCCTCCTCATGTCTAAAGCCAGAGGCACGCCGGGCTCGTTTTTCGGTGAAGTTGCAGGGTAAAAGGGTCGAGGGTATCGGAGTAGCAAGGATTGGGAGTTAACTCGAATAAAGTTCCATGCTGCGGTTGCGGGCGTGCTAGCAAATTGCTGACACTCGAAAATTCGGTTTTTCCAAGAATGTAGGGCATCAGCGCTCATCGCCAATTTAGATGCCCGACTCGGATAGTTGGATTTGAATTCTGGGAAAAGTTCGAGTTGTTTCACAAGTTTGGAAAGATTCGGATTACATTAACTTTTCCATTTCAACAGCAGCCAAACGAGCTTGAAGTACCAACAAGTTTATCGGATCTATGGCGATACGAAAAGTCATTACTTTCAAGTTTTGGGGGACGTATTTACTCAACCGACTCTCTACTTGACTCGAACAGACTATCAAATCAAATTGATCCAGGTCGCATTTATTATTTTGAACGGTTTCGAGGGTAACTGCTTCTGACTCTACGTGATGCACGTTGTACTCGATTATCTCCTTCATCGCTTCGCTGCTAATTTGTTCTTTACATACGAATAACAGCTTGGCATTGCGGGGCAGCGGTGAAATACAGCTTAACAATTGCATATCGGGTTGCACGTCAATTCCGATTATTTCTTTGTTGGGATCTGCCAGCTTCGCTACATCCCACAAGTTTTTAATAGTTGTTACCACCAAATCTGCCGCCAACAACTGTTGAACTGATTCTGCTTCCTTATTTTTTAACGTGTTCCAATCAATTGATACTAAAGCTAACCCGGTTGCAGATTGAATGCTGCTGCCAATATCGATACTATCTGGGAAAAAATTCACAAATGCTACGTTGATTTGATGGCGCTCGATCAGGACTGCTTGAGCGTAAGCCGCTGCTGAAAACTCCGACACGCTCAGCCCACTTTGAGATGCAGAACGAAAAGCTTGATCGAGCAAGTCGTAGAAGCTTTTCCGAGCCATTATTTGTTTGACAGACTGGGAATCTGCGATAAAAGTTCCTTTGCCCCGGTGGCCTATCAAATATCCTGAATTAATCAGTTCGTTATACACCAAGGCTACAGTGTTGTGGTTAACTCCCAAATGCTTTGCTAAGTGAACTCCCGGTGGTAGCGGCTGATTCGGCTTGAGATTGCCCCGTACAATCAATAGTTTAATCTGCTCGGTAATTTGAGCGGCAATTGTTAGAGGCGATCCAGCATCCACAACAATAGGTGGTAAAACAGGGTCTTTCATGTAAGCTGGCATATTTGTTACTATTTTAGTAATTAATCTTTTTGACATTCAAGCAATTTCTAAAATTCAGTAGGAAAAGCGCCCTGTCTCTTAAAATTTATGTTTACACTCCGCTTTATGTGGTTACTTTTCTATCCATTAATTAAGTTTACATATCCACAGACGCCCGGCGTATTCCCCATCAGTCCACAACGGTTTAGAATAGCGTTCGATTGTGCGGCCGTCCCTCAGTTGAACTTTTTCGTGAGATTCTAGCTGAGTCTGCTTGTAAATTTCTGTTACGTTCTTGAGAAAAACTTGGGGATTGTCGAATTGTTCGGCAACAAACTGCAACGCTAGGCGATCGGATAGCGACCTGAGAATAAATTCGGGTACGTTCCAGATTTTTAAGAAACTGGGAGTCAGCCCTGAAATTTGTCTCTGGCTGTTTACTAACAAAATTCCAGAGTTTGCATCTTGATTTTTTAACTGGTCTGAAATTGGCAACATCAAAAAGTGATTGATTGAGGTTTGGGGTTACTTTTTATTAAGAAAAATAAATATTTAGTTTTCTTATTACACTTTTACAACTGTAGAAGAGCAGTTTTACCTGCTTACAATACATCCTACCACAATTGAAACACAAAAATTCCCAGATAACACTGGTTGACTGGTACTGCTGTTGAACCCATTTGAGATATTCAGTCCTGGAGGCAGGCACACAATATGATCGCACTATTTTAACCTCGCAGGCGATCGACCCATCGCGGGCTATCAGTACAATCCCTGATTGTCTATTGTGTCAACCCGAAAAAATAACGCTCGCCTCAAAAGCTCTTTGTTGAGGTATAGCCTTTCTCAAAAAGATGAGGTATGACTGACAGCCTATATAACCGCTTAAACCAAGAGGGCTGAAGCCCAACAACATACCTCATCTTTCTGAGAACCGCTATAGTTCATTTATTTGTTGAGGTCGTTTCGTCTGAATTATCGCCTGCAAAGGTTTTCAGGTTAGTTGTCCGTCCCGTCCGGTTTGGGGTAAAATTATCCCCTCTTTTTGACCAACAGTTGAGGAGAATCGCTCTACCTCGCAACTAAACTAAAAGAGAAATATTGGATGGCATTTTTTTTCAAATCAAAAATAATTGCAATTTGGAAGGTAAGCTGTTAGTCATTTAAATCTATTGCCTCAACCCCTTACAGTATGGGGTCTGGCACACAAATAGTGCAGTTTGAATGTCGAACAGCTTAGAACCTTTAGACTTGCTACCCCAGTCAACAGTATGTTTGTATTACAAGTAGTGGAAAAAAAATGAGCGATCTTGACAAACTGAAACGAAAGCCCGGTGGTAGCGGCTGGTTTGGCTTGAGATTACCCCGCAGGATCGATAGCTTAATCTGCTCGGTAATTTGAGCGATAATTATTAGCGACACACCAGCATCCACAACAACAGGGAATAAAACGAGTCTTTCCTGCACTCTGGCTTGTTTTTTACTATTTTTTTACTAATTAATCTTTTCGACATTCAAGCAATTTATAAAATTCAGTACAAAGACCGTTCTATATCCCCCAATGTTAATTTATATCGTGCTGCGTACCCGGATTATTTAATTTCTGTATTGATTTTAAATATCCACAGCCTGCCTGCGTACTCTCCCTCAACCCATAACGGCTTAGAATGGCGTTCTATTATGCGACCGTCTCTCAGTTGAGCTTTTTCGTGAACTTCTAGCTGCGTCTGCTCGTAAATTTCTGTCATGTTCTTGAGAAAAACTTGGGGATTGTCGAATTGTTCGGCAACAAACTGCAACGCTAGGTGCTCGGATAGCGACCTGATAATAAGTTCGGGTATATTCCAGATTTTTAACAAACTTGGAGTCAGCCCCGAAATTTGTCTCTGGCTGTTTACTAGCAAAATGCTATAGCTCGCATCTTGATTTTTTAACTGGTCTGAAATTGGCAACATCAAAAAAAAATTGATAAATTGGGTTTTGGGGTTACTTTTTATTAAGAAAACTAAATAAGCTGTTAGTCATTTAAATTTATTGCTTTAACCCCTTACAGCATGGGGTCTGAGCTACAAATAGTGCAGTTTGAATGTCGAACAGCTTATTTAATTTTCTTATCACACTTTTACAAGCCTAGCCTACAAGAGCAGCTTTACAGCTTTACAACAGATTCTACCACAACTGAAACACAAAATCTAGAAGATTTACCGCTTGACTGGTACTACAATACTGGTGTACCATACACAAGTGTGTTTCATACAAGAGCAAAGAGGAAATTTCAATGAAGTGGCTATTGGATTTGGGAGCGCAATACCGCCAGAACCTGCTGTCTGGATCTTTTTACAAGCAACTAGCTTTATCCGAGAATCCAGGTGATGTTAGAGGTTGGATCGGGCAACTTTATCACCAATCCAGCGACTTTACCGCATCGCTAGCCATGAGATATGCGATGTGCCGTGACTTTCGGTATCAAGGATGCTTCGCCCACCACGCCACGGAAGAGGTAGATCACGCGTCGCTACTGTTGGATTGGATGCACAAGCACGAGTTCTTACAGCCGGGAGAAAACCCGAATTCCATAGCTCCTACCCTGGAAACCCAATCGGTCAGCGCTTATTGCTTCCGTTCGGTGTTGCGAGAATCCTACGATCACCAAGTCATCGCCATGAACCTGATTTCTGAGGGTGTGAGCTTCGATTTCTTCTCAGCGGTCATTCCCGTATTTGCTCGAATCGGCCTTAAAACCAACCGCTATTGGGTCGTTCACCGCGAAATCGACCTAGACCACCTAGCTATGGGCATCGACCTCATCCCTCAGTGCGAGCCAGATTCGGCACAGGGTAAAGAATACGCCCGCATTGCTTACGAAACTAGCGTGCTGTACGGTCGGATGCTTGATTCTTGGACTACTACCAATAAAGACCAGGAGAAAACACCCTTAGTTGCTGAACTTGTGGCTGCAAGATAACCAATACGACTAGCGTCGATCTATAAATACTTCGGACAGTTTTAGATCTAATCTAGTATCTCAAACCCTTAATGGCTATAGGGATGACTATTTTTTCAATCTTTAAGTCTCACCCGCTCGTTTCAAAAAATCATTAAAAATGCCAGGGCTTACGCTGTAACGCTTACAGAGTCGTTAAAAAACTGTCCGAAGTATTGATCTATAGGAAATTAAAAATTACGGTGATGCGATGGCTGCGTCACCGTTCCAGATAAATTAGTCTGTCACTTAGACTTCAGGCAACAGAAGACTTAGCGCTCTTGGAAAAGTTATTTTCAACGGTATTTTTGCGAAACATTCGCTTACCAATTAACTCAAATGCCTCTTCCAGTTGATCCTCGTCCGCTACCTCTATCAGCGTTTTTAAGTCGCTGCCGATCGACTGACTCATTAACAAACAGCAAAAATAACTCA
Source organism: Microcoleus sp. PH2017_28_MFU_U_A (assembly GCF_020738035.1). Lineage (NCBI taxonomy): Bacteria > Bacillati > Cyanobacteriota > Cyanophyceae > Oscillatoriales > Microcoleaceae > Microcoleus > Microcoleus sp. PH2017_28_MFU_U_A. Next base: position 809 of record NZ_JAEQCX010000202.1, on the reverse strand, counting down.
TCGCACCGGGATGAATTCTCTCCATTGCCTCCAGCGCAGCCGAAGCTTTCGCAGTTACCACATCCGCTTTGCCGTTTCGGTACTCGCTCCAGTGCTGCTGCGATATCCCAGACTCCTCTGCCAGGCGCGTTCCCTTGATTCGGTAATAATCCTGAGTCTTGCTTAGCGCTGGGAGCATCCCGGTTTTGTAAATATCCGAATAACAACCAACGGTAGAATGCGGGTTCTGGGTTCCAGTATCTGTGAAATATTAACGGTAGAATGAGGCTTTGGGTCGCTGCTCAAAAAACAGTCCGGGGTATTGGAATAAGTGTAAAATAGTTAAAATCAATAAAAGCGTCAAAAAAAGTTGAGAAAAAGAGCCATGACCCCTGAAGAACTAGAGCGGTTGGAATCTTGTACGGCAGAAATTGCTAAAATTTTGTATAACAATACACCCCCAAGTGAACTGACCAGTCTGGAAAATATTGAAAAACATCTCAGGAAACAATGGCTTGAAAAAGTGGGCCCACAAATCGGTTTTTTTTTATCAAACAAGCAACAGGAACAGAACAAGGACGACCGCGCACAGTAAAAAGCTGTATTGGTGAACTAATAATTACTGAAAAACAGGCCCAAAAATTAGAGTTCAAGAAATCTACTCGATTATCTCCATTATTTGAAAAATGCTGTCTCCGTCAAATAGCTAATCTTTCCTACGAAAAAGCTGCCCCGTGAAATGGAAGTTCAGACAGGAGTAAAGATAGGACACACTTGTTTACACAGATTGGTAGAAAAACAAGAATGGTCAGAACCTCATGCCAAAATAG